>JAOACK010000010.1 GCA_026417875.1 Thermodesulfovibrionales bacterium
AGATGTGTATAAGAGACAGGATACAGATAGACCTTGGACTGCCGGCCTATACAGGCGGCACAAAGGCAACTATAGACGTCTTTGCAATTACCTTTGCACTGATGGTCGGAACTGCCGGACTACCCCATATTATCATCAGATTCTTTACAACACCAACCATAAAGGGAGCCAGAGCATCAGCTGGATGGGCACTTCTATTCATAGCAATACTCTACACAACAGCACCTGCTGTAGGAGCCTTCGCCAAACTTAACTTTATACAGACCCTTCACAACAAGACCTATGAAGAGGCACCATCCTGGTTCAAGAACTGGGAAAAGACAGGTCTCGTTGCATGGAAAGATAAAAATGGTGATGGCAAGATACAGTTCGGCAAAGGTGAGGCCTTAAAAGGCAAACTTGAGTTTGCAAAGGATGAAACAGGTAAGCCTTTAATCGGACCGCACGGAGAAAGGGTTGTCAAAACAGAAGCAAATCCAGCATCTCCAAATGAACTTTATGTTGACAGGGACATAATGGTTCTTGCAAATCCAGAAATTGCAAAACTTCCTGCCTGGGTAGTTGCCCTTGTTGCAGCAGGTGGACTTGCCGCAGCCCTTTCAACTGCAGCAGGACTTCTTCTTGTTATCTCCTCTGCCCTTTCCCATGACCTCATTAAGAATGTGATTGCACCAAAGATATCGGAAAAAACAGAACTTGTCTGGGCAAGGATTGCAGCAGGCCTTGCAGTAATTATTGCTGGCTATTTCGGTATTAATCCACCGGGATTTGTTGCTCAGGTTGTAGCCTTTGCCTTCGGGCTTGCAGCTTCATCCTTTTTCCCTGCGATACTGCTTGGAATATTCTGGAAAAGGACAACAAAGGAGGGAGCCATTGCAGGAATGCTTACAGGTATAACCTTTACGGCAGCTTATATTATTTACTTCAAATTTGTTAATCCTGCAGCTAACACACCAGAACACTGGTTCCTCGGTATATCTCCTGAAGGGATTGGCACAATCGGAATGCTCATAAACTTTGTTGTTACAATTATAATATCTAAACTCACCAAAGAGCCTCCTAAGGAGGTTCAGGAGATGGTTGAAAGCCTCAGGTATCCAAGAGAAGCTTAAAAATCAATGCCCTACCCCTAGGGTAGGGCTATTAAAATCAATCTGGAGGAGGTTAAAATGGCAGAAAAGGTTATCGCAGAAAAGATTGATGTATTACTTGCTGAAAAAAGAACCTTTCCACCCTCAAAAGAATTCTCCGAAAAGGCTCATATAAAAAGTATGAAGCAATATGAGGAGATGTACAGAAGATCTATTGAAGATCCTGAGGGTTTCTGGGCAGAGATGGCTGAGAAACACATAACATGGTTTAAGAAATGGGAAAAGGTTCTTGAGTATGACTTTAACAAACCCTATATTAAGTGGTTTATAGGAGGAAAACTCAATGCCTCCTATAACTGCCTTGACAGGTTCATCAATACACCTGTAAGAAACAAGGCAGCAATTATCTGGGAGGCTGATGATGGCTCTTATAAGACCCTGACCTATCAGCAACTTTACTGCGAGGTGAACAGATTTGCAAATGTTCTTAAAAAACATGGAGTCAAAAAAGGTGACAGGGTGACCATATACCTTCCCATGATACCAGAGCTTCCAATTGCCATGCTTGCCTGTGCAAGGATTGGTGCCATTCACAGCGTTGTATTTGGTGGATTCAGCGCACAGGCATTAAGGGACAGAATACAGGGACTGCAAGGCAAAGTTAGTTATAACAGCAGACAGAGGTGTAAGAGGTGAAAGACTGGTTCAACTAAAGGCAAATGCAGATGAGGCACTCCAGGAATGCCCGACAGTGGAAAAGGTAATAGTTGTAAAAAGAACACAAGGAGCTGACATGGAACCTGGAAGAGATATCTGGTGGCATGAGGAGATGAGTGCTCCAGACATTAAAAACTACTGTGAACCTGAATGGATGGATGCAGAAGACCCGCTCTTTATCCTCTATACCTCAGGCTCTACAGGAAAACCAAAAGGTGTGCTACACACAACTGGTGGATATATGCTTTATACAAACATGACCTTCAAATACATCTTTGACTATCATGATGAGGACATCCATTTCTGTACAGCAGATATTGGGTGGGTAACAGGTCATAGCTACATTGTTTATGGTCCCCTCAGTAATGGAGCAACAAGCCTCATGTTTGAGGGGGTACCAACCTATCCTGATCCCGGAAGGTTCTGGCAGATATGTGATAAACACAAGGTATCAATCTTCTACACTGCACCAACAGCTATAAGGGCATTGATGAGAGAAGGTGAACACTGGGTTCACAAACATGACCTGTCATCATTAAGACTTCTGGGTTCGGTGGGAGAACCTATAAATCCAGAGGCATGGATCTGGTATCATACCCATGTTGGAAAGGGCAAATTACCCATTGTTGATACCTGGTGGCAGACGGAGACAGGTGGAATACTTATAACGCCACTTCCTGGTGCAATGACATTAAAACCAGGGTCTGCAAACAGACCCTTCTTTGGAGTTGTTCCCAAGGTTCTGAAAGAAGATGGTTCACCAGCAGGGGTGAATGAAGGTGGTTATCTTGTTATAGAGAAGCCCTGGCCAGGCATTCTCAGAGGAACATATGGTGATCCTGAAAACAAAAGGATAAAGGAAGTATATTTCTCAAGATTCCCTGGCAAATACTTTACAGGTGATGGAGCAAGGGTTGATGAAGATGGTGATTACTGGCTAATGGGAAGGATTGATGACGTTATAAATGTATCAGGCCACAGACTCGGCACTGCTGAGATAGAATCAGCCCTTGTGAGCCATGAATCAGTTGCAGAGGCAGCAGTTGTGGGGTTCCCTCATGAGATCAAGGGTGAAGGTATTTACTGCTATGTGACACTTAAAGAAGGTTATGAACCCTCTGAAGAACTCAAGAAGATACTGGTCGGCCATGTCAGGACCGTGATAGGTCCTATAGCCACACCTGATAAACTTCAGTTTGCACCAGGCCTTCCAAAGACAAGAAGTGGAAAGATAATGAGAAGAATCCTGAGAAAAATAGCTCGCGGAGATATTGAAGACCTCGGTGATACCTCAACCCTTGCTGACCCTTCTGTTGTGGATAATCTGGTAAAAGGAAGGCTGTAAAGTAAACCTTATAAAAGTTTTAAGAGGGCTGAGATAAACTTCAGCCCTCTTCATTATATCTTCAAAATCCCGCAAAATCATAAATTTGACACATTCGCTTTAAATTCCTGAATAAGTTTTAAAATATATGGAAAATGACTTTAACGATAGATAAAACTTCAAGATGAGAAGGCCTTAAGTTGAATACTTCTATAATTTTTGCTATAGTATCAAATAAAAAAGGAGCTTTGATGAATTATAAGAGGTCTTTCATTACAATAGCTGCTTTTCTATCCTTTCTTATTCTCACAGATACCATTGCCCATGCACAAAAAATTCTAAGAATTAGAGGGTCAAGTACTCTCCATCCTGTAGCCACCATTGCAGCACGTATCTACGGAAAAAACCATAATATAAGAATAATTGTTGAAGGTGGCGGTTCAACAAAAGGTATAGAAGGTGCTGGCCAAGGGGCTGTTGATGTAGGAACAGCATCAAGAAACATTTATCCAGAGGAAAAGAAGAAATACCGTGATCTTATTGTACATACCATTGGCTACGAAGGAATAGCAATAATTTTGAATAAAGAGAATCCTGTTGATAATCTAAGCTCAAAACAGATAATAGATATTTACACTGGCAAAATCAGAAACTGGAAGGAGCTTGGCGGATCTGACAGACCTATTAAACTTATAAGCAAGGAATCTGGCAGCTCTACTCTTGATTTGTTTCTTGAACACTTTAAAATGGAAGTAACTAAGAAAGAAAATCTGATGTATTATAAAATAAAGGGTGATAAAGAATATTCAGAAACAGGTGCCAGAATAATCGGTCAGGACAGTGAGGTTATTGGGGCAGTCTCAGCTGAACCCGGTACTATTGGATATGTATCAATAGTCACAGCAGAGAAGGCTGCAAGAAAACTCAAAAAGATAAAAAGGATTAAGCTTGATGGTGTAGAAGCTTCAAAAGAAAATGTTAAAAACAAAATCTATCCCTTAATGAGACCTCTTAATCTTATAACAAAAGGACGGCCAGCTGGCGACATAAAAGAATTTATAGAATTACTACTCTCAGATAAAGGGCAGAATATTGTAAAAAATCTTGATTATATTCCAGTAAGACAGGAGATGTAAAATGAAAGGACTTTCTATCAGAGTAAAGATATTACTTACCCTCTTGGGACTCACTCTCCTATCAGCAACGGGAGTATTTATCTACCATGTCATCGAGATGGCTGAGAAGATTGAAGAAACATCCTCGGAAAAATACAAGCTCTTCTCATCCTTCCGGGCATCACAGGCACTTGACCTTCTCATAACAGACGATCGCAATGGCCTTAAGATCCTGACAGATGAGGTTAAAAGTTCAAAGGATGTCCTTTATGCAGTATTTACAGATGCTGATGGAAAGGTTATACACCATACATTCAGAAGCGATGTACCACAGGAACTGCTATCAATCATAAGGGAAGGTCGGCCGGTCGCAGAGGAATTTATCCTTCAGGATTTTGGAAGACACTATAGCATAATATCACCTATAGGAGACTATGGATACCTGACAATAGGTTTTAAGAAACCCTCAACATTTGAGCTTATAAAAGAAGAGAGCGGAGATCTGCTTATAGTCTACGGAATAGCCCTGTCTCTTGGTCTATTACTATCATTTTTTATTTCTTCAAGGATACTTAATCCTCTGAAGGACCTGATGTCAGGTATAGAGAGATTCGGAAGGGGTGAAAGTGTAGAGATAAAAATAAGATCGAAGGATGAATTTGGTAAGATAGCACGGGTATTTAATGAAACACAGCAAAAACTTAAAGGCCTTGTGCTGACAGCAGAAGAAAGAGAAAGGATGCAGGAAAATATAGTAAACTTTCTTAATCTCCTGAGCGCTGCATCCGAGGGAGACCTCACTCAAAGGGCTGAGGTTACACCTGATGTATTTGGTTCCCTTGGTGACGCCTTCAATCTCATGGTAGAAGGTCTCACAGAACTTGTAAATGATGTTAAGGGCTCTGTTGAAGGAGTCTCCAGAGAGGCGACAAGAATACTGAATATCCTGAAAGAAATGGAAAAGGGTGCAGAGATCCAGATGGGAGAGGTAAAAAAGGCAACAGAAGCAACCGATGAGGCAGCGCGTTCAGCAATGGCAATTAGTGAAAAAACATCAGAGGCACATCAGATAGCATCTCTAGCAACAGAGGCAACCTCAAGGGGTTCAAAGACAGTTCTTGAAGCAATTGATGGAATACAGCTGATAAGGGTCACCATACAGGCAATCAATAAGAGAATGAAATTTCTTTCTGAAAAACTTATGGAGATAGGAACTATATCAGGTCTCATTACAGAAATAGCCAACAGGACAAATCTCCTTGCTATCAATGCCTCCATAGAGGCCTCAAGGGCAGGTGAGCAGGGTAAAGGATTCATTGTCATAGCAGAAGAGATAAGGGCACTTGCTGAGCGAGCAGCAAAATCAACAAAACAAATAGGTGATATCATTGGAGCAATCCAGACAGAATCAGGAGAGGTTACAAGACATCTTGAGGAGGCTACAGGATTTGTTGAAAAGGAAACAAGGACAGCACAGGAGACAGGAAAGGTCTTTACAGAGATAGAGGATATTATAAAAAAGATAAGCACTCTAATTGAAGAAATACATGAAGCCTCAGAGGGTCAGAAGGAATTGAGCTCAAGGGTTGTTCTCTCAATGGAAGAGGTGCAAAGGATATCTCTTCAAATGCTCAAGCTCGTGCATGATTTCAGGGATGTAGCAAGAACCCTTTCTGGAACATCCGACAGACTCATGGGCTCAGTTAAAAAGTTTAAGGTAGAGGCATAAAAAATTTTTTAGGTATATGGAATTAGCAATTCATTTCAGACCCTATCTTCAGAGAATTTCAGAAATAATCAATAAAAGTGAGAACATAACTCTCAAGGTCTCTTCATTAAGGATACTGGCAAGAGATTTTGTTCGAAGATTCATACAGAATCTTGTAGCCAATGTTGACCTTGATGAGCTCAATAATATCAGCGAATCAGAAGATATTAAGGACAACCTGTTCCTTAAAAAGCTTGACGGAAATTTGATCAGGTATGATTCTGTAAAAAGAGAGGTTCTAATAAGCACCACATGCCCCTTTGTTCATTTTTTTGAGGAAATCAGAGATGATACCTTCTTAAAGGAATACGAAAAGAGCTTTAAAAGAGAAGGCATCATGCATCCTCTCTGTATAGTCCATCAGATTATAAGAGAGGAATTGTTCTCAAGAATAAGAAAAGGACCGCTGTTTACCCTCCTGTACTCCTCGGCACAAGGAATATTCTCACAGGAGCCATTACTGTCGAAAAAAGAGAACTAACCATGCTGAATATGTCAGAAGACTCTTTTCGAGAACTCCTTAATGCTTACGCCTGTGCTTTCTTGATACTATAATATACTGAAAAGTAATGTTGATATTTCAGTCCTTAGGAAAAAATCTGAAGACGGGATTTTCGATAAATTATAAAGTCTATGGAAAGTTTGAATAAAACAGCATAAGAAACTGCCCGATTGTGGTGAAGCATCTGAAGAATCAATTAAGACTGCTTAACAAGTAGGCACGGCAGGAAATATAATACATCTGTATAACATAAGAGCTCAAAAATAGCTAGGTTTCATGGCTTGAATTTTAAAAAAATTAAATACAGTAACAATCATCCTTCTTTGTTATAAATACTTCTCAATGAGAATTCCCCTGAATTACTTACAAGGATATTTGGGCTACTGAAATAAAAAACTTTCTGCTCTATGAAAGGGATAAATATTTTCTTAAGATCTCAAGCATTGCCTTTTCTTCAAAGGGCTTAACAATAAAGTCCTTCACACCACTCTGTAAGGCCTTGATCCTGTGCTTCTCAGCACTCCTTGACGTTAGCACCACAACCGGAATATCTCTCCACTTTTGCGAGGTCCTGATCCTGTGAATCAGTTCATAGCCGTGCATAACGGGCATCTCAAGATCTGTTATTAGAAGGTCAACGTTATGGTCTTTAAGAATATCCAGTGCTTCAGCTCCATTTGTAGCAGTAAGAACCTTTAATTTCATTCTTTCAAAAAAGGCTGTAAGATATTTCCTCACACTTAGAGAATCATCCACCACAAGTACGGTCTTTGAATCTTCTTTCTGTTTTTCTTCTAAAACCAGGGCGGTTTTTATCTCAGACCTGAATATGCCCAGAGGGTTTAGAACAAATCTCAGTTTTCCGTCTCCTGAGATCGTTGAGCCTGAATAAACAGAAAGACCTGAAAGAAATTTATTCATGGGCTTAATTATGGTCTCCTCCTGGCCTGCTATTTCATCAACAACAAGCCCGGCCCTTCTGTCTGTTAGATTGCAGATAATAAGCGGTTTTTTTTCGGACCTCTCATCAACAAGACCAAGGACATTTGAAAGTCTTTTTATTTCTATCTCTACGCCTCTGTAATTAAACAACCTTAATCCATCCTCGAGATCAATCTCTGTAACCTCGTCAACAAAATTCATGGGAATTGCAAATTCTGTATTACCTGCCTTTACAACTATTACATTAGTTATAGCAAGAGAGGTGGGAACCTTTATTGTAAAGGTAGTTCCCATACCAACCTCAGAATCAACCTCTATGGATCCGCTGATCTGGGCTATCAGATTTCTAACGGCATCCAGACCCATACCCCTTCCTGAACCCATATCAGCTGCGGTACTTGTCGTAAAGCCCGGCATAAATATAAGACTCAGTAGTTCCTGTTTGGAAGGCCTGTAATCAGGCCTCATGAGCCCGAGTTTTACAGCTTCCTCAAAGATCCTGTATGTGGGTATACCCCTTCCATTATCATGCACCTCAACAAGAACGAGAGCACCCTCTCTTCTTGCGCTCAACATAATAACACCGGTAGCTTTTTTTCCTTTCTGCCTTCTTTCTTCAGGTCTTTCTATACCATGTATAATAGCATTCCTGATAAGATGCATCAGAGGATCAAAGAGTCTCTCAAATATAACCTTATCAATCTTTGTATCTCCACCATTAATAAGAAGCTCCACTTCCTTACCATACTGTTCAGCCATCTCTTTTACTGGTCTGGAAAATCTCTGGAAGAGCCTTCCGATCTCTATCATCCTCATCTCTGATATCTCTGTTCTGAGGAGTTTAATAAGATTATCCACTGATTTTAGATCATCACCGAATTCATCAAAAAATTCTGAAAGGCTCTTAAGGGCCTCTGTTATGTCGGCAATCATCTCCTGAAGTTTTCTTGAGAAAAGGTTCAGATCATCATATCTGTCAAATTCCAGCTCTCCAAATTCAGCAAGCAGAGGATCAACATATCTAACACTTCCGGGTAGGGAATAGGAATAACGTTCTGAAAAGGAATTAACCTCTTTAAGGAGCCTGGCACCGGCAATAGTTATCTCTTCGGAAAGGTCTGATTTTTTTTTAATCTTCTGAAGGAGATAATTCTTCTTAATAGTTATCTCTCCAATAAGATTCAGTATATTCTCTATCTGGGCGATGTGCACTCTGACAAAATTTCCTGTAAAAAGGTCAATATCTTCCTTTCTCCTCCCTATGCTTAATCTTTTTTCTGCTGCAGGAGTTATAATCTCGTGCTGCAGAGTTGGAGGTTCGAGAGCTCGGTCTTTAATTGTATTAACCGGTTCCACTTCAGAGCCAGAAGTCTCAACTGTTTTCTCTTCTGAACTCTTCAGTGATGCTTCTATGTATTTTATAATCTCTTCATCCCTGCCAGGGGTCTCTTTTTCGCCTGATGATATCCTTCTTACTTCATTCTTTATTGCATCAAGCCCGTAAAGCAGAAGGTCTCTGATAGAGCTGGTAACCTTTCTTTTACCATCCTTTATTTCTTCAAGAATATCTTCCATCCTATGGGCTATTCTGCTTATACCATTGAGTTTTACCAGAGCAGCTGCTCCCTTGAGTGTATGGGCGGATCTGAAGAGAGACTCTATTGATGATGTGTCTACATCCTGTTCGAGACCGGATATTCCTTCCTCAAGGTTATGAATGTGCTCCTCTGCCTCCTGGAGAAAGAACTCAAGAAGTCCCGAAGTGTCGTATGACATCAGGCGGTATTCCTCACCATATAGGTCTCAAAGAACTTATTTATATCAATGATACCATCCTCAGGAACTGACTCTGCGAATACAAAATTCGGAAGACCTTCGGAAAGAAATCCTATCAGTTCCCCCCTTACCTCAACAACCATTAGCATATCAGGTTCTACGGCTGTATCGGTCCTTCGTTCCAATCTATTGAGGTCAATAACTGGGATAACAGTTCCCCTTAGGGGTATTGCTCCTCTTATATAATGCGGGGCAAGGGGTACAGGAAAGATTTCTTTGACCTCCACCACCTCTTTTAAGATATCAACAGGAATATAATAAACACTCGTCCCTCTCCTAAAGGAGCAGTAAGAGGGTCTCTTTATTTCCTCTTGGAACTCATTCTCTTTCTTTGCTATCTCATCCACCGAGGTGTTTTTTTACGGTCAAAAGAAGTTCAAGGGGTTCACAGGGCTTGGTGAGATATTCATCAGCTCCCTGTTTTGTTCCCCAGAGTCTATCACTCGGCTGATCCTTGGAGGTAAGAAGAATCACAGGAATGTTCTTGAGCTTTTCATCACGCTTTATATCTCTACAGACCTGGAAACCATTTTTCTTTGGCATAACTACATCAAGGATAATCAGATCAAATGGCTCAGATCTCACAAGTCTTTCTGCCTCTTCACCATCCGTTACAACAACAAGTTCATGGCCTGTCTGTGAGAGTACGCTTTTTATAAAATGAATATCTGTAGGGCTGTCCTCTGCAATGAGAATTCTTGACATGCCTCCTATTTCCCCTTTCTCCTGAGAATTCCTGCCCTTGTAAGTGTATAAATAATTCGTTTCACTTCGTTTTCCTCCATTCCGCTCATTTTAATTATATCATTGAGGGTTCTTTTTCCGTCAATAAGGGAAAATATCCTGAGCTCGTTATCATCAAGATTTATATCTTCAAGAGCAACATCTGTCATGAGCCTTATAAATATTATGTCAGGGTCCTGGAACATCTTGGCTGCATATTTCCTTTCATCAACCCTTCTTGCTCCTTCAAGTATAAGATGAGATGCCGGAATTCGAACCTTTACATCAGTAAGATGAGGTGGAATCTGCATCCTCTCAAAGAAAAAATTTCCGCTATCAAGCTCCATTGAGGAGTATACGGCTTCTCTGGTTCGTTCCTCGAGAATCTTCATAATTTCAGACTCTGTTAATATTTTTTCATCAACAAAGGCCCTGAGAATCGGTATACCTGATTTCTTGGCTGTCCTGTAAGCCCTGTAAAAGGCCTCTCTTGAGACATTCAGTTTTTTCTCTATTATCTCTCCTGAAAGTAAACTCCTGCCCTGCTTGCTTGTAGAAGCATAATAGATATTTCCTTTATCAAAATATATCTCTGCTGTCATGAGCGGAGAGTAAAGCGAAAGTTTCCCTGTTGCCTTCGTGGAATCAAGAAGTTGTAAAAGATCTGAAACACTGAAATCTGATAGATCACCGCTCAAGATTATGCTGGAGGTCTTTACAACTCCTGAATGTTTGAGAATATCAGAAAGTGTCCTCTGTATCAGAACGGGAAGCTCTTTGTAAAGATACCTGCTCAAAAGTCTGTCTATAGTCTCCTCCACCGCACTCTCGGTAACTACCTCAGTCTCTTCAACAACCTCTGCGATACCTTCGAGTTCCTCTTCAGGGCTCAATATAGAATTTACCTTCTCAACAAGTTCCTCTGGCTGAAAGGGCTTAATAAAATAATCAATAACTCCGAACTCTTCTGTAAATTTCTCTCCAACAGCTTCTCCTTTAGCCGTAATAAGAATTATTGGCACATCTTTAAGTGAAGGATTCTTTCTGGCAAGTTTGCAGAACTGATAGCCATTCATTTTTGGCATAACGAAGTCTACAAGAATGAGAGATGGGGAGACTTTCTGTGCAATATCGAGACCTTTCTCACCATCCTCTGCTGTAAAGACATTGTATCCATTTTCCTTTAATACAACTTCTGCTAACTTTCTTACGGTAGCACTGTCATCAATGACAATTACATTTCCCTTTGGCATTGATTATTTCTTCCTCAAAATATCCATTGCCTTCATGAGGCTCAACTTCATCCTCGTAAAGGCATTTGCAAGAGTCTTTATCTCATTTTCTCCTTTCACAACAAAATCTCTCTCAAAATTACCTCTACTTATCTCATCGGCAGTTTCAACGAGTTCCTCGATGGGTTTTATGATACTGCTCTTGATCAGCCTGTCGATAACTAAGATTATAATGAGGAATAGAAGACTGTACACAATAGAAAATATCATAAGTGCCCTCATGGCATTCTGAATAGGTACATCTGCTGGCACATATACAGTATTGGCGCCTATAATCTCTCCATCCTTCCAGTTATATCCCGAGGTGGTGCCATATCTTCTTCGCTGGTCCTCTGTTGCCATCTCAGGGTCTCCATGACACCTGAGACAGTAAGCCTCAACCACAATAGGGGTCATTATTACATAAGAACTGCCGTGCTGTGTATCGATAAAGCCACGCCACTGCTCTCTGAGCTTTCCAGTCCTGAAATCATTAATCTTATCTGTCTCAAACTGATTTGCCTTATTGACCGGATTGAGAGGATTAAGACATGCGAATTTAAAAGAGTACTGCCTATCAGATTCTGTAATTATATCTGATATCTCTCTTATTACATAAAAACCTGAGGTAAGCTCAACAGGTTCTTTATCTGTAAACTCTTCAAGCACCGGTCTCATGGTGCCACCAACATATTGCTTTATAGCATCCATGGCTCTGAGCATCATCTGTGCTCTCTCAATACTTTCCTTCTCTGCATTTTTTAAAAGGACCTGGTAACTTATCAGGATGATTAAAGGAAGTGAAACGATGTAAACAATAACCATTATCAGTGTGAAGCTTTTCCTTAATTTGAGATTCCCGAACATTCTTCACCCCTTATATTTTATATTTTGAACTAAACTTTTCCTGCTCATGAGCAGGTAACTCCTTTATCAGTGAATCTACAAAAATCTTGTATTCATCCTCTGGCATGGAATTACCTCTGGAATATGAAATTTTTGAAAAAAGATCATCTATTATCAATTTACCTATAGGACCTATTAGTTCAATAAACTCTTTCTCGAGTTTCTGAATCTTTTCTGGAGTGATCATCATCCCCGTTTTTGTTTTAAGGGATTCTGCTGAAGGTAAACCAAGGGCATCTATGAATTTATCCGTGCATCCACCTTCTATCTTTTGAGGAGGGGTTACGCCTCTAAGAAAAAAATGTTCAATAGGAACAGCATTCTTTAACTTTGAAAAACATTCCTCATTTTTAAAAGTTCCTAAAGTTACATACATGACCTCTCCATTTTCTATATATACCTTGAGGAGATGATTCTCATTCTGAAGTTTAACTGAAATAACTCCTGATTCCCCTTTTCTGAGATATTGTTTTATTATCTCAGCAAGTCCCATCCCTTAACAGCCTCTGAGACTCCTGATATAGGTTCCAATCTTCTTTCCATCTTTAATAATATATCTTACAGATACCTTCTCTCCTATCTCTATCTTAAGTCTCTCAATTCTTGAAAATACCGCATCATCCTCAAAAATTATTGTTACTTCTGCACCGTTTTTGTCCTGGACAACAATTGTCTTCTTTGCTTTATCAACACTAATGAGTTTGCCTTTAATAAGCTCTGTGTTCTCTGAACTGACTGCAGAGGTGATTGCAAAAACAAAGAATATCAGAGTAATAAAAATTGGCACTAACCTGGTTCCTTTCATGGCCTAACCTCCTTATAGGGCCTTTAAACTTTTTTTCATTATACCATAAAAAATTCAAGAATTTTTAACGAGATTTGCTTTTTGAATTTTCCTTTCTATCTATCTGACACATTTGACATTATAAAAGAATAAACGTTATTATAGTAAAAGTTTCAGCTTATCCCTCAGGGGATTGGTAGAAACCCCTGAGGTTTTTTATTTTAACGATAAGAGAGGATAAAAATGAAGTTTAAAGATTTTTCTTTAAGTGAGGAGACTATCAAGGCTCTTTATGAGATGGGCTTTGAGGAGCCCACCCCTGTTCAGACCCTTGCTATTCCCCTGATACTCAAAGGCAGAGACATCATAGGTCAGGCACAGACAGGCACTGGTAAGACCGCTGCCTTTGGCATACCGATTGTAGAGAGATGCAAAAAGGGTAAAAATCCGTTTGCATTAATACTTGAACCAACAAGGGAACTGGCCCTTCAGGTATCTCAGGAGATTCATAATATAGGCAAATACAGAAAATTGAGGATCCTACCAGTTTACGGTGGTGCATCCCTGGAAAGACAGGTAAGGGCTTTAAAAAATGGAGTTAATATCCTTGTTGCAACTCCGGGAAGATTAATAGATCACATAAATAGAAATACCCTGTCTCTTTCTGATATCAAGATAGTGGTACTTGACGAGGCTGATGAGATGCTTAACATGGGATTCATAGAAGATATTGAGACCATATTAAAAAATATAACATCAGAACACCAGACACTGCTGTTTTCAGCCACCATGCCCTTACCAATAATAAATATTGCTAAAAGATATATGAAAAACCCTGAAAAGGTGAGGATAAATACCGAGGAGATCATTGTTCCTGAGATAAGGCAGATTTTTTATGAAGTAAAAGAAGAGGATAAATTAAATGCCCTTTCCAGGCTCCTTGATGTGGAAAATCCGAGGCTTGCCATGGTATTCTGTCATACAAAAAAAGAGGTTGATGAGATCTCAATGAAACTCAATGAGATGGGATACAGTGCTGGTGCACTCCATGGTGACCATACACAGAGCAAGAGAGAAGCAATAATTGGAAAGTTTAAAAAAGGTATGCTTGATATACTCGTTGCAACTGATGTTGCTGCAAGGGGACTGGATATAAAGGATGTAACCCATGTTATTAACTACAGCATACCCCAGAATCCTGAAAGATATATACACAGGATTGGAAGGACAGGAAGAGCTGGACAGGCAGGTATAGCGATCACCTTTGTAACATCCAGGGAATACAGACATCTAAAACTTATAGAGAAATCTGCAAAAACAGTGATTGATAGAAAAAAATTACCAACCAGAGAAGAGGTTATTAAGGCAAGACAGAAAAAGATACATAAGGAGATAGAAGAGATAATAAAGTACAACAAACACTTGGATTATGTATCCGCTGTCAATCAGTTGTCAAAATTACACAGCT
Source organism: Thermodesulfovibrionales bacterium (assembly GCA_026417875.1). Taxonomy (NCBI): domain Bacteria; kingdom Pseudomonadati; phylum Nitrospirota; class Thermodesulfovibrionia; order Thermodesulfovibrionales; species Thermodesulfovibrionales bacterium. Next base: position 14,448 of record JAOACK010000010.1, read on the forward strand.
TAGAGAAAATTGCTGCTGCAGCATTATATTTTGCCTATGGAGAGACAAAGCCGGCTCAGGAAAAAGATGAAATCTCGGGTTCAAATGGAATGACCCGTCTTTTCATGACAATAGGAAAAAAGGACAGGATAAAAGTAGCAGATATTGTAAAATCAATAGCTTCTGAAGCCAAGATCGCTCCTGCCAGTATAGGAAATATAGATGTACTGGAGAAATTTAGCTTTGTAGAGGTTCCTGAAGAACTTGCAGAAAGGGTAATCCATTCTGTTGATGACATGGTGTTGAAGGGCAGGCGGATCAGGATAGAAAGGGCAAAGCTCAGATAATCAGCTGATCACTGCATTAATCTTGAGTTTTTTTGATATCCACTTTTTCTTTAATCTCAGTGTCTGGCTCACTGCTGAGACCTTCCCTGAATCCCTTTATCGCCCGACCTATACCTTTTCCAAGCTCGGGCAGCTTGCTCGGACCAAAGATCAGAATAGTGATAACAAGTACGACCATCAACTCAGGTAATCCAAGACCGAACATTTTATGCCTCCATGTTTGAAGATTTTTTCTCTAATTAAACTGTCACATATTCAGTATATAATATCTCAACCATATATACACTGTAGAAACCACCACTGTCATTATCATTATCGGCATTCCATATGCCATGAATTTCATGAATGTTATCTTCCTACCTGTCTTCTCAGACATCCCAACAACGATAACATTTGCAGATGCGCCAATTGCTGTCCCATTTCCTCCAAGACACGCACCAAGTGCCAGAGACCACCATACAGGCATAAGAGCAGGATTCTGTAAAAGCTGAACTCCTGATAGATTTGGCCAGAGCTGTTTAGCCATATCAATAACCAATGGATTCATTGTCGCGACATAGGGTATGTTGTCAACTATTGCTGAAGCAAATGCAGAAAACCACATTATTACCATTGAGGTTGCAAAAAGATTACCATGCGTTAAGTTAATTACCTGAATCGACATCCACTTAATCAAGCCTACTTTTACAACGCCGCCAATAATAATGAACAGTCCAATAAAGAAAAAGATTGTGGGCCATTCTACCTCTGCAAGTATGTGATAAGGTTCATGGGTTTTTGAAAGTAGCAGTAAAAGTCCGGCACCAAAAAGTGCCACTGTCGCGGGCTGGAAATGAAGCATACCATGAAAGACAAAGCCAGAAAGCACTACAGCCAGGACGAATAAAGATTTTTTTAGCATTACCGGATCCTTTATCGCCTGCTTTTCATCCATCTCCATTATCCTCTTTTTAAGTTCATCCCTTGTCCTTAGCTTCTTTCCCCAGATTAGTTTAATAGCAAAGATATAAAAGACCATTATTACAGCTATAACAGGAGTAAGGTGATAGATAAAATCCATGAAGGTCAGTTGAGCCTTTGATGCTATCATTATATTTGGTGGATCACCTATAAGTGTTGCAGTACCTCCGATATTTGATGCAAAGGCGCATGAAATAAGATAAGGTATGGGGTCAACCTCGAGTGCATCTGCTATAAGCAATGTGACCGGTGTAATTAATAGAACTGTTGTGACATTATCTAGAAATGCACTTAGGACTGCTGTAACAACGGCAAAAATTGCCATTATCCTGAAAGGCTCTCCCTTACCCCATTTTGCGCTCTTAATAGCGATATACTCAAATAACCCTGTTGGACGCATAAGATTGATTATAACCATCATTGAGATAAGAAGGAATATAACATTCCAGTCAATACCGAATTCCTCTGCATGAAATGCCTCATGCTGATTAAGTATTTTAAATACAAGCATTAAAGCAGCACCAAAAACCGCAATTACGGTCTTATGTATCTTTTCTGATATGATTATCGCATAGGTCAATAAAAAAATCGTTGTTGCAGTCCAGAAGGCCGTATCCATTACAAATGGCTGTGATGTTGCTTCCTGTGTCATTTCCTACCTCCAGAGTTTTCTTCGAGCATTGCCTTTGTTATTGCAAAGAATACATCCCTTTCATAAAGCATCCCCACAACTTTACCAGATCTGTCCACTACTGGCAGTCTCTTGATATTGTGCTTAATCATGTGATCAACGCATTCCATTAAGGGTGCTTCTTCATCTACGGTTATTACAATCTTGCTCATAATATCCCTGACCAGTCTGTCCGATAATCTTTTAGCTATGCTTTCTATCATTCCGTCCCATGTGAAATCACCTAAATCCATCATGGTAAGATAAAAAGGGAAGACTGCTTTTAAAATATCCCTCATTGAGAGCATACCTATAAGCCTTCCTTTTTCATCAAGAACCGGTAATCCCTTAACCCCTACTCTTTCTTCATCTCTTCTTGCAGTTCTTAAGAGATTTACTGTCTCTTTTAAGGTATTTTCCGGTCTCAAATAATCCTGAATTGGGATCATCAAATCCTTAGCCTTCATCATTCCTCCCTGTACTGGAGATTCCGATGTGGAATCTTAATTCACGGCTTGTTATATAAAATTTATCCAGAACCTTCGGTTAATACTTCATTAGAAAGTGCGTCAAATAATTCTACAGGCCTCACCACTCCTATAAATTTTTTTCTGTCTTCAAGCACCGGTAGTAGGTCCAGTTCATTATGGACCATTAATTCTGCTGCTTTTGTGATGGAATCATCGGGTACAACATAGTATTCTGCAGGTACCATAATCTCGCTAACAGGTTGTTCCATCAAATTCTTAGAAGTCCTTGAGGCTTCTATTACCTTTAAAAGGTTCTTTAAAGTTACGGTACCCAAAAGATTATATTTCTCATCAAAGATAAGCAGTACAGAGGGATCTAAATTCTTTTTCGTCTCGAAGAGTGAAAGTTTAATTATTCTTACTGCCTTGCCAATGGCAAGCCAGTAAGGCACATGGGGATATAATGAAATACTGACCATAATATCTTTTACTCTCTTAGCTCTTTTACTTTCTGACATTGGTCCTCCAGATTAATTAATTTTCAAAACCTGGGTCCATCTTTATATCTTTTTATTCATCTCTTCACAGCAATGTTATTTCTAAATCAATCCGCATCTTCTATCTGATAAGAACAGGCATACCAAGAAATGGCCATATTGTAAGTATGGCTAATGCAAGAACAATGATCAAGATTGCACTCGCCGGAATTCCATAACCAAAAAATTGCCCGGTAGTAAACTGTCTGGACTCATAGGCTATAGCATTTGGTGCAGCACCAATCAGGAGTAAAAAAGGCATTCCAGCCGTAACGAGTGATGCGTATAAAACTACTTCTGGTGAAACTCCAAGATATTTAGCTATAACAAGAGAAACAGGTAAAGAAATAGCAATTGCAGCAACATTCATTATAAAATTCGTCATTATCAGAACAAAAGTTGCAATGCTCAGGACAAAGACAAGCCAGTGCGCCTTTTGAAACATTGCAAGCCACTTAACAGCCATCCACTGTGCAGCACCTGTCTTCCATAAACAGAAACCTATGCTCATGGCACCGCTGAAAAGTAGAATGATATTCCATGGTATCTCTTCAAGCTCCTTAACAGTAAGTACCCTGAATAGAAAGAATAATAGAGTTGATACAAGCATTATGGCTGATCTGTCCTGTGCCTTTAATGCAGGAATTACAGATTGTAGGGACATGGTGATAACCACACCAGCCACACAAAAGATAACAAATTTCTCATCCCTGCTGAGAGGACCGAGCTGTTTTGAGAGCTGCCTGACTTTATCTCTTAAACCAGGTATCATCTTTTTTTCAGGTCTTGAGAAAAACATCAACATCGCCCAAATGAGGAAAACCATTGTCCATCCTATAGGAAACATATATTTTGTAAGTTCAAAAAAGCTTATATCAGTACCTGTGAATTCCTTAAACATACCTGCTGCAGCTGGTGCTCGGGCAGAACCCAGGATTGTTACAATACTGCCCGCACCGGCGGCATAAGCCATACCTATAAAGAGAGAGCGGCCGAATTTTGTGGGCTTATCTCCTTCTCCATAAAGGGCATTAATAGCCAGCAGTATAGGAAATACTGTTGCTGCTGCAGCGGTATGAGCCATAAAGTGGGCAAGCCCTGCTGTTACCACAAGGGCACCTAATAAAATCATGCTTGTTTTTTCACCTACTATTTCTAGCATCTTGTAAGCGAGCCTCTTTGTAAGACCTGTCTTCGTAAATGCCAGACCCACTACAACAGAACCGAATATAAACATAACCGAGGGGTCCATAAAATCCCTGAAGGCCTCTTTTGCAGGACGGATGCCGAACAATGCCTGAAAAACACCAATCGCAATAGATGTTACTCCAATTGGTACAACCTCAAAGACCCACCATATACCTGCCATCAAAAAAAGTGCAATTGCTCCTTTTCCCTCTTTTGTGAGTGGAAATACCTTTCCAGTAGGATCCACTGCATCCTTCAAGGGAGGCATAAAATAGACTGTAAAAAAAATTCCAAGTCCCAGAAGAATATAAAAGACCCTCTTCCAGTCGAAAGGTATTCGTGGAGATACCAGAGATATCTCTTTAGGCTGTTCTGGTAAGCCTTCAGCAGTCTTAATATCCTTTTCTGTCATAGATCCTCCTTATTGCTGGCTTAAAATTTCACTGCACAGTTCGTTAAATACTTCAATTATTCTCACAACGCCAATTAACTTTTTCTTATTTTCAAGAACGGGCAGCAGTATTAGATCATGATGGAGCATGAGATAAGCTGCCTTGGTAACAGGATCACCAGGCTCAATATAAAATTTTGCCTGAGACATTATTTCACTTACAGGCTTTTCTGCCAATTTTTTAGTCTCTGTGGTGAAAAGACTATCCCAGATAACAGATAGGTCTACCTCTAATTCTTCGTGAACCTGAGCCTTGATTACAGGCTTTAAAAATTTAGGCTCCAGTCCTTTAAGGATATCAATGTGTGTAACAGTTCCAACAAGGTTATATTTTTCATCAAACACAAGAATGACAATCGGTCTGATGCACTTACTACTTTCAAGAATCGCCTTTTTTATAACCTCTATAGCCTGTCTTATTGAGAACCAGTATGGAATGTGCGGAAACTCAAAGACATCCAGCATGATATCCTTTACTGTTTTACGTGCCATAAATCCTCCTTTTTATTTTCTCTCCAGCTCTATAAAGAGTTTAAATCTATCCGGTCTTTTAATGGAGCGTGTATATTTTATCTTTTTTTGGGCTGAATAAAAAAATTGTTCCAGAAGCAGTGCTGCAGAGCCCTCTGGAAGTCCCAGAAGTCTGCCTTCCTCCTCATTTAGATAGGTAATACCTATGTAATCCTGGACACTTGTAATCTTTATACCGCATCTTTTTTCAAGAATCTCAATCAGGGAATTTGTTTCAAGGTTTTCAACAAGAGGCAAATGGCATATATGGTATGGAATATAAGTCTCCTGTAATAGAACGGGCTCATTATCAACAAGTCTCAACCTCTTTATATAAATAATGTGTTTGTCTTCAGGGATATCAAGTTTAATATCAAGGTCTTCTACAGGCATGATAACAGTCTGCGCCAGAACTTTTGTAGAGAAACTTATTCCAGCCTCAAGCATAAGCTCCTTGAAACTTGTTGCCATTACTAAACCTTCAGGAATGATTCTTTTACAGACAAAGGTGCCTTTACCCTGCTGACGCCTCAGATAACCCTGTCTGACAAGTTCGGCTACTGCCAGTCTAACAGTTGCCTTGCTTACATTGTATATCTTACATAGCTCTTCCTCAGTTGGAATCTGAGAATCAACAGGCCACTCTCCACTTTCTATTTTTTCAAGCATTATCTCATAGAGCTGGAGATATAGCTTTTGTGGATTTTCCCTATCTATGACTACTTTTGACATAATATAATATCATTATAATGAATTTTTAAATAATTATAATATTATTCTTTTTATTTGTCAAGGCACTGTGTTTTATTTTATAATTAACAATGAATATCTTTAAAAAAACCCCTCATGAAGAACCTGAAGCATTATTTAAAAAGAAGTATTCTGCCTTTCAGAACCTTCTTAATAAAAATAATCAGGTCCTGGAGATAATGGCTGACATGGAGGAAAAACTATCAGGAGAATTTCTTTTTGACAGGCATTATATAGAAAGCAATATAAGTGCTCTCAAAGCAGGTGTTAAGGAGATAATTGATAATCTCAATAATATATCAAAAAACAAATATACCGCCCTATACGATAGGTTCAATCACATAGTCCTCTCTATTGAAAAAGCTTTGAGCAGAAAAAAGGAGGTTCCTGTTGGTGACCTTGTTATACCCTTTGAGAGTATAGATAGAGAAATGCTCGATTTTGTTGGTGGCAAGAATGCAAATCTTGGAGAGATAAGAAATCGGCTCAAAATGTCCACTCCTGCAGGCTTTGCAATAACTGCCTACGGATATAAAAGATTCATGGAGCATAACGGACTTGTTGAAAAGATAAAGAGAAGATTACCGGATTTACAGATAGATAATATTGAGCAGCTTAACAGGATAAGCAGAGAGATACAGTATATGGTTATCAGTGCTGAAATTCCTGAAGATTTAGATATAGCCATAAGTGAAGCAATTGAAAAATTGAAAATTAAAAGACTTTTAACTTCCAACCTTGCTGTAAGAAGCAGTGCCCTGCATGAAGATGGTGATTTCAGTTTTGCAGGACAGTATTCAACATTCTTAAATGTTCCACCTGAGTTAGTGAAAAGCAAATACAAGGAGGTAATGGCAAGCCTCTTCACTCCGCAAGCAATATTTTACTACAAGTCAAAGGGATTTGAGGAATATGAGATGATAATGTCAGTGGGTGTCATGACCATGGTTGATGCTATTACAGGCGGAGTAATGTATTCCAGAAATCCCAATTCACCTCTTGATGACAATATCATAATCAGTGCCATAAGAGGACTCGGGAAATGCGCAGTTGAAGGAGTTGTTACACCAGATACTTATATTGTATCGAGACCTCATCCCTACACAATAATAGAAAAAAGGATACCGGTGCAGGAGACCATGCTTATATGTAAACCAGATGGAGGACTGGAAGAGATCCTAGTTCCTGAAGAAATGCAAGGCAGGCCATGCCTGAGTGATGAACAGATTAAAGAACTTACAGATTATGCTGTAAAAATTGAAGAGCACTATAAATCTCCTCAGGACATAGAATGGGCAATAGACAAAGAGGGAAGGATATATATTCTTCAGACCCGGCCATTAAGGGTTACGCAAAGAGGAGGTCACCAGCAGACAATTCCAAGAAAAATTAAAGGATACAATATACTCCTTGACAGAGGTGTAATAGCATGTAAAGGCATAGGTTACGGTAAGGCATTTGTTCTTAAAAAAGAAGAAGACCTCAAAGACTTTCCAGAAGGTGCTGTTCTTGTGGCAAGGCATACATCAACAAAATTTGTTACAGTAATGAACAGGGCAAGTGCCATAATCACTGATGTTGGAGGAATTACAGGCCATATGGCATCACTTGCTCGTGAATTCCAGGTGCCTGCAATTCTTGATACAGAGATAGCAACAGAAATTATTAAACAGGGTCAGGAAATAACAGTGGATGCCTTTAACTGTAATGTCTATGAGGGTCGGGTAGAGGAATTACTCAGGTTCTCAAAAAGGCATGAGCCATTCAAAAATACAGAACTCTTTAAGACCCTGGAAAAGGCACTTAAATGGATTGTACCGCTGAACTTGGTTGATCCTGATGACCCGAATTTTAAACCCGAATTCTGCGAGACACTCCACGATATAACCCGTTTCTGCCATGAAGCAGGGATGAACGAGATGTTCAGAATTAAAGAGACACCCTCAGGACATTTCGGTGAAGCAAGGAGATTGTTAGCAGGAATACCTCTCAGTGTATCTCTGATTGATCTGGGTGGAGGAATAAAACAGGAAGAAAAGAGACTTTTACCCGAGCATATAATCTCTGTACCTTTTAATGCCTTTTTTAAGGGACTTATCTCTATGAAATGGCCCGAACCAAAACCCTTTGATACAAAAGGTTTTTTAGCAATGATGGCGCACACAGCAACTATCCCCGAGCAGGAGCTTCGCAAGACAGGTGAAGCAAGCTTTGCCTTCATTTCTAAAGAATATATGAACTTCTCCCTCAGGCTGGGATATCATCTATCCACTGTTGAAGCCTATGCTGGTGAAAATATCAACGATAATTATATAAGATTTTTCTTTAAGGGTGGGGGTGCTGCCATGGATAGACGATTGAGAAGGATAAGGCTCATAACGGATATATTGAAGAGGCTTGATTTCAGAGTCAGGGTCATTGAAGATATAGTTGATGCAGTAATCACAAAATACAGACAGAAGGCAATTGAAGAAAGATTACAGATACTCGGAAAGCTTACAGTATATACCAAACAGCTTGATATGGTGATGTATAATGATGCTATTACTGACTTGTATATTGAAGAATTTGTAAATGAATATCTGAAAAATTGAAACCTTTAGACCTGCCTTACAATTGAGTTCTCAGATATTTAAGTCTTTTATTAAACTTCACCCTCAGCTCTTTTAACTTTTAATTTCTCTATCTCTTCCTTCAAAAGCCTGTTTTCCCTTCTGAGCCTGAGCCATTTAATAGCTCTATCTATGGTGAAGAGTATATGTTCTTTACGAAAGGGCTTTGTTATAAAGTCAAAGGCGCCCTTTTGCATTGTTTCTTCTGCAGACTCCGTTGTTCCATAGGCTGTTATGATAATAACAGGAATGTCTTCATCAATTTTTTTAATCGATTCAAGAAGTTCTATACCATCAAGCCCTGGCATCTTCAGGTCGGCAATAACAAGGTCGTATCCTCCCCGCCCTGCTAATTCAAGTGCCTCTACTGGATTATTAGTAGTTATGATCTCATAAGGTGTCTTATCCCTGATTATCATACTCAGGAGCTTTAACATATCAGGTTCATCATCAACAGCCAGAATTCTTTCAGCCATTATTTCCTCCCTTTTTAATGTTTAAAGTAACTTGTGACAGGTTAATAAGCATAATTTATCCTGTTGCTATTTCTGCTGTTGAACTCCTGCTCCATTTATTGCAGGAAGTGTTATTATAAATGTTGTTCCTGGCTGTTCAGATTCCTCTTTAGTCTTTGTCTCAAAAGTGATGGTTCCTCCATGTTTTTTTACAATCCAGTATGATACTGAAAGACCGAGACCTGTTCCCTCACCAACTTCCTTAGTAGTAAATAAGGGATCAAAGATTCTGGACCTGAACTTTTTATCTATTCCACATCCAGTATCTGAAATTCTGATCTCTACATCACGGCCACGGTTTACTGTCCTTGTAGAAATGGTCAGGATTCCACCCCCCTTCATGGCATATACAGCATTGTTTATTATATTCAAAAAGACCTGATGAAGTTCATCAGGGTCTCCTCTTACCTGCGGTAATGATTCCGCCATGTCTAAATTCAGCTTAATTTTATTAACGAGAAGGGTATTGCCCGCCACTGAAAGCACCTCTTCAATATTCTTGTTAATATCAACATCTATCCTCTTCTGTCCTTCAGCACGGGCGAAACTCAAAAGGCTCTCTACAACCTTTTTTGCCTTTAGCCCCTGCTTCTCGATTGTCTTTAAAATATCATAGAACTCAGAATCAGGAGGTGTCTTCTCTAAAAGCATATCAGTAAAGCCAAGAATAATTGCCAGTGGATTATTTATCTCGTGAGCAATTCCGGCAGAAAGGGTACCCATTGATGCCAGTTTCTCGGTGTGAAGCATCTGTTCCTGCATGGCTATTCTTTCGGTAATATCTCTTCCAATGGCAAGGACCTTATAAACATTGCCAGCTTCATCAAGAAGACCGCTGAAATTAATACTCAGCCAGTATATCTTACCATCCATTACCAGATCAGTTGTAATCTGCTCTCGTATATTAGAGCTAAAAACTTGATTGCTCGCCTTCAGTAATAGCTGTGCCACTTCATGAGGAAAGATATCATTGAGATGTCTGCCCGCTATATCCTTGAGTTCCTTTCTGAGAAAATTGCAGCCATAGTTATTCATATTAATCACTGTACCCTCTGGACTTATAGTAAAAATAATATCATCCGCCTGTTCAACAAGAGAGCGGTACTGATATTCCCTTTTTTTTAACTCACCGGTTTTTTCTGTAACCTCTCTTTCAAGAGAGCTCGACCATCTAAGTATCATGGCAATGATAAAAAGGCCACCAAAGATTACAGCCATTATAACTATCCCCTCCATAATGAACTGTCTCATCTGTATATCATGAATCGCTCCTTCAACCTCGCTTATAGGAGCCACTACAGCAACAGACCAGATGTGATTGCCACCTTCATTCAGACGGATCGGAGCATAGGCAATAAGTTTCTTTATCTCACCCTGGGCTCCCCTGTGCCAGCCCGAGATATACCAGCTCGTGCCCTCCTTACCCTTCAGCATCATTTCTTTCTGTATCTCGTTGATCCTGGCAAAGGATATAGTTGGTTTTTTTTCCTTTCTTGCCTCAAAAGCGTTCTTTCCTATAAATTCTAATTCAGGATGATATAAAAAGGTACCTTTACTGTCTATAACCCATGCATAACCTGTTTTTCCTGATCTGATCCCACTGGTTATCCTCTTAATGAGGTCAGTTACATCAATATTAAAAATCATTACCCCTGAAAAAAGATTTGTCGCAACCGGATGCTTTTCGTCAACAGAAACCTGCCACACCGGCACCATCATACTCATTGTCGGGCCAGTGTTCCTTTCGGGTATGGGGGGAAAAACTTCTGTTATTAAAATCCTGCCCATATTCTTTCTATCCCCTGCCCATTTTAAGTAATTCATATCTTCGGTTGAAGGACTTATTTTTCGATAGCCATCTCGATTCACAAGATGGACCCTTTTGCCTCCCTTTTCTATATACCTTATCTCAAAGGCACCTTCCTCTTTAATACTTGAAAAGGCTATTGCCATCCTTTTATCTATAAAGACCTTTTCAAAATATTGTATGGATGGAGAGAGGCTAAGCAGAAGAAGTTCTCTCTTAAGAGCATTAAGACTGTTTTCTATCTGGCTTGCTGCATGGCGGGCAAGGACTAACTGTTGCTGGTTAAAGTCATTTATTACTACCTCCCTTACCTTCTTTGCGGACATCCAGCCAAGGAGTAAAATAATACCGACCAGAACAGGAACCGTTAAGGCTACTATCTTTTTGATATGTCTTAATTTAAAACTGAATAGATACCTGGCAGGGAAACCTTTAAATGCAGTTAAAAGAGAGCCTACTATCTTCACATTTTTATTATAACAATAAACAGTCCAGGTCGACGGTTATTAAAACTTTCAACATCTTTGTCTATACAGTCTATTTATTCTGGAAGTTTAACAACATATACAGAGCAGGGAGCATGCCTCACCACCTTTGATGCAACACTGCCAAGCTTGAATCTTGATGATTTACTAAGACCTCGGCTTCCAATGATTATAAGGTCTATCTTCTCCTTTTCAGCATAATCTATTATGGCATCAGGGATTGACACGGAAGCAACTATATGCCTGCACGTGGCAATTATATCTTCAGCAGCTAAAATCCCGCATGCCTGCTGAACGATATATTCGCCTCGTTTTTCAAGGCTTTTTATTAACCTATCCCTTTCTGAAGCCGAAATTTCAAGGTCTATACCCTCTATATATGGAATAACATTAATAAGACATATATTTGCTCCCTTTGTCTTTGCATAATCTATCGCAATCTTAAGTGCCTCCTCAGAATATTTTGAACCATCAACAGGTACAAGTATTTTCATTTTTATCCTCCTTTATTTAAATTTCACCTTTTAATTTTAATGTTTAGCCTTGGTCATCGAAAGACCGATACCTTCAAAAAGATAATAAATTGCGAATCCCCACCACATTGTATAAAGCACATAAAATATAAGCAGTCCAGCCATCAGAACTGCCTTCTCAGTGACCTTTACTGCCTCAATACCGTAAAAATTATGAGCTGTTTCCACAGCCTTCTTCATAACATCAGAGACGATCCTTGACTCGTTAATTTTACCTTCCTTTTTCAGTTGCTTGTCAAGGACCTTCATGACATTCCACCAGGAAACCATAACCTCTTTTTCATCAAATCCGTATCTTTCTGATACTTTTTTACCATCATTTTTATACATATCATCTGAATCCCTTAATGCCTTCTCAAGAAGACTGCCAAGATCAGCAACTATTTTTATCTCCCTATCTTTTACCTCTACACTGGCACCTGCTACTGTAAGCACCTTAACAGCCTTTTCCACCTGATCTGGTTTTTCCATCGTAATTGTTACAGAAATCTCTTTACCTATAAATTTTTTATTGGCCTCCATAACTTTGGGTATGAAGTAAGAAGAGCCCTTTGAGAGCTTGTTAAACATATCATCTGCGAATTGAAGACCGTTTTTACCATCGCCAAAAATAGGTGAGAAAATCAGAAAGAGTACTCCAAAGAATGAAAGGCCGAGGGAAATACCTACAGATAATGCTCTTTTATTAATGGCTGCCATCTTACTCCTCCCCTCTTAATTTTTTGATATTTGTAAAGAACTTGCCGACAACCCATATGCCGAAGATGCCAACAACTATCCAGAAGATAATGTTACCCACAAACTCTATAGCTCCAACAGTAGATTTTGAAATCTTAAGATATTCAAGCTCAACCATCTTTTTAGGCAAAGTACTTGCCCTGTTTACAAATCCAGCAAGTATTGATACTGCATAAAAGCCTAATATATGGGAACCCTTAACTACCTTGGTAACAAGTGCGCCTACCTGGATACCTATCAGAGAACCTATGAGCATTCCCATGGCAAGTGTATAGAATACATATCCATATATGGCATACTGTGCAATGGATGCAAGACCTGCTGTGAAGATAATCTGGAGTATATCTGTACCAACTGTAGTTGTAGCGGAAACACCAAAGAGATAAACAAACATCGGAAAGGTAATAAACCCTCCACCCACACCCATGATAGCAGCAAGCATTCCAACAATAAATCCACCGATAATCAGGAATATGGCAGAAATCTTTCTGCCACCAGATACTAAGTGTTCATCAAATGTAATAAGTGGTGGAATCTTTATTGCCTGGATCTTCAGTGCAAGAGCCGGTGTGGTATCAGGTCCGCTGTGAGCCCCTTTTCCAGCACCACCTTTTCTGGAACGCAGATAATCTCCAAGGGCATAAAAACCCAAAAATCCAAGCAGTAAAGCATAAACAGTGCTTATGAATGCCTCGCTCAGCAAAGGGTCCTTGTTATAAAGACCTTTATTAATCGCACCTCCAACGGTTGTGCCAAAGGCAGAACCCACAAGGAACCATAATGCTAATTTTACAGAAACATTACCGAGTTTTTTATGAACCGTCGTTCCCATTATTGCCTTTGCAAATATATGAAAAACATCAGTTCCAACTGCAAGAATACCTTTCACACCAGCTGCCATCAGTGCTGGCGTGATGATAAATCCTCCACCAGCTCCTATACACCCGGTTATGAGTCCTGCTACGAGGCCTACAGCTATGGAGATGAGAAAGATCTTTGTAGAATAAAAGGCTGGTGCATAGGCTGTTTTACCACCAAGAACTGAACCTGCCTCTGTGAAGGTTACAGCAAGGATAGGCAATGAAAGTATCATTAATATAAGAAGCTTCTTTCTGTTCTTGATGATATTCATTGAGACTTCATAATCCCATCTAGCATGGGCCCTAGAACCAGCCAGAAAAAAATTATATAACCTTCTCGGGAAACTCATTTTAAAACCTCCTTATTTATATTGATAATATCAAAGATCTTTTCATAAAAACGCATTACTATAACACAGATCATTTAGCATTGTTAAAAAAAAATTTTAATAGACATATAAGTTTAATTAAAGCCTCACTGCTTCTAAAAAATGGATAGATTTTTAAATATATTTTTAAAAATTTAAGAATTAAAAAATATCCATAGTCCTGTTATTAAAAGACTCAAGAGAGTGACAGGTACACCAGCCCTTGCATGCTCTGTGAATGTAATCTTCACTCCATAATTTGAGGCTGTTTCAAAGACTATAAGGTTCGCAATACTTCCAATGACAATAAGATTTCCAGCATAGGTACTTGAAATTGCAAGGACATACCACTGCTCATAAACACCCTGCTCAAGAAATCTGGTCAGGAGCATAGTGGCAGGCACATTGCTTACGAGATTGCTTACAACTGTTGAGATAATGGTAAGGTTATAAAGATTATGAAGGCTCATCCCTCTGTCCTCAAGAAAACTGAGTATTCTCTCTGGAAGATGAATTATCTCTATTGCCTGGATAACTATAAAAAGTGCAGCAAAGAGAGTAAGGAGATGCCAGTCTATATTTGCAAGTATTGACCTTGTTCTCATGGTCCTGCTGCAGAGAAGAAGTCCTGCTATTACAATTGCGCTCACCTCCCTTGAAACAGGTGTGAAGAACATTACTATGAGCAGAAGTAGTGCAATTATTCCCTTTGTGCTCTGGTGCCTGTTGAAGGGAGGGAAGGCTTCAGACTGATAAGCAGGCTGAAGGATATTAGGGGGTTGAATAAATATTTTTTTAGAATAAAGAACCTTTAGTATTAAATAAGCTCCCATGAGCGAAAAAACTGAAGGTGGAAGACACCACAGGATAAACTCTCCAAAGGGAAGTCTTCCAAGCTGTCCTATAAGCATATTCTGTGGATTTCCGATTATTGTGACTGCTGAACCAATATTTGCTGAAAGTGCAAGCCCTATTAGATAGGGTACAGGATTCAGACCCGCCTTAATTGCTGAAACGGTGATAACCGGTGTAAAGGCAAAACATATAATATCGTTGGTAAGCAGTGAAGAAAGTCCTGCAGAGGCAAGCATCATTATAAAAAGAAATCTCCAGGGTCTATCAGTAAGACCGGCAATCTTAAGGGCAATCCATGTGTAAAAACCACCAAGTCTGAACTGGGAAGAGATCACCATTAAAGAATAAAGGAGCAGTATGGTCGGAAAATGGATTGCCATGATTGCCTCCTCTGTACTCATAACACCAGAGGCAACCATTGCAATTGCACCAAGTATGGCAATGCCTGTCCTGTCAAGGGCAAGGCCGGGTATCTCACCTATAGCTATGCCTGCATAGGTGAGCAGAAAGATTATGACTGTAAGGGTATACAAATCCTCATTTCCAGAGTCTGTATGGTGAGTTTACTAAGACTATTTTATGATTTCTACAGCACCACTTGATATATCATACACTGCACCCACTAACTTAAGAGCTCCTCTTTCAATCAAGCCCTTTAATACAGGGCTATTCTGCTGGATCTCTTCCTGAACAAGTAGCACATTCTCCCTTATTGCCCGTGAAATTATCTCTTCTCTGCTTCCACCTTTTGCCTCAGCTTTCCTTACAGCTGGAAGTATCTTCTTTACAATTGCTCCAATGTTGCCCTCCGTTTTACCCTTTGCATCAACAGCGGCTGTTACCGCTCCACAGTTGGAGTGTCCAAGAACAATTAAGAGAGGCACATGAAGATGTTCAGCAGCGTACTCAATACTTCCCAGTGCCACGGGATCAACAACATTTCCAGCTACCCTGATAACAAACAATTCTCCAAGACCCTGGTCGAAGATTATTTCTGGTGGAACCCTTGAATCTGAACAGGTTACAACTATAGCAACGGGATGCTGACCCTTTGCAAGCTCTCTTCTTTTCAATTCTCCAAGGTCTTTCTTTGAAATATTGCCTGAAATAAATCGCCTGTTTCCATCCATTAATCTTGTGTATGCCTCTTCACCCTTCTGCGATGATGCAAAGGCAAGGGGAATAAAAAATATAACAAAGATAATCGAAGATAACAAGAACATCTTCAAGCCTCCTGAGTTAAAAATTACCCCCGAAGAGGTTGTTATTTTTTTACAATAAATACATGCATGAAATCAAGCACATATTAAAACTTTTTAAAGACCCTGTATATTGCTGAAAAATCATCTGACCCCATTTTCTCAGAGATTGTAATGCCGAACAGCTCCTTTGCAAGGCTTCCTGTAAATAAAGGCCTTCTCAGAATCCTTGCAAGGTCCTGAAGATAGTGAAGATCCTTGTAAATCAGGGAACAGGAAAAATGGGTTGAGAAATCCTCTTTAATAAGCTTATCTTTTTTTGCATTAAGAATCATTGAATTGCCTGCACCTGAAAGCAATATCTCGATTACCTTTTCCTTATCCAGGCCAGCCTTCTCTCCAAAGGCAACTGCTTCTGCAAGGGTTGCCATGAATGTGCCGAGGATAAGGTTGTTTATTAACTTCATCTTTGTAGCGAGCTGGGGAGTTTCAAGATAAAATATAGTCTTTCCAATCTTCTCTATAAAAGGTCTTGCCCTTTCAAAGGCGTTCCTTTCTCCACTTACAAGAACTGTGAGCATACCCTGAGAAGCAGGGATTACACTTCCAAGCACAGGTGCCTCAAGATAACTTGCATTCTTTTTGCCCAGGATCTCATAAAATTCATTCACCCTCTCAAAATGATTTGTTGTTGTATCAACAACAATCTTCCCATCACAATTTCCTTCAATGAGCCCGTTCTTACCCTTGATGACAGAACTCACTGCCTCACTGTCAAAAAGATTTAAAAAAACCATTTCTGTCTGCGAAATCAAATCAGCAGGACTCTCGGCAACAGGACAGTTCAATGTCCTTGCTTTCTCAACGGTCCTGTTCCATACAGTTAGATTAACTCCCTCAGAGATAAGCCTCTTTGCCATTGTCATTCCAAGACTGCCAAGACCTATAAAACCTACTTTCATAGATAAGCCTCCTTGATCTTTTCAAGCAGTTCCTTTTTTCTTATCCTTCCATGAAGGACCTTTCCGTCAGGAAATTCAATAACCGGAATATCAAATCTGTAAAGCTCATAAAGTTCATCATTCTCTGTGATGTCTATCTTGTTTACCTCAAGGCCGTATTTATCCTTTAAACCATTAAGCATCTCCTCTGCCTGATCACAGAACCAGCAACCAGGCTTGTAATAAAAATTTACCTTCATGCCTATTCAATTAACACCTCAACCTTATCACGGAGTTTTATATCTAATGCCTTCTGGGCAGATGACCGGTATTTAAATATCTCCAGATATCCAGAACTGTTTATAAGTGCACCGACCCTGTTGCCTGCTTCCATGTAAAATCTGAAGACAGGTATCTCTTTCTTTTTTATCCTGACCCTGAATCGCCTGTCACCAAGAATAGAGGAGTTTATGTTGGTAATTGCATTTCCGAATCTATCTATTACTATAACCTCTCCTTTTATCTTCTTCCTAGCTACTGCAGGCTCGGGAAAAGATAGACTTGTAAACCCATCTATCTTTCTTCCAACCAGCTCAGGTGGCTCTCCCTTTGAAAGCCTTGCTGCAACAGGTGCAAAAAGATCTCTTCCATGAAAGGTATAACCTCTGACAGGTAGAGTAATTTCGTATATATCTTTTGTTAGATCTTCTTTTACAGCAAGGCTTAGTACTCCATTATCCGGACCAACAAAGCAGGCCCTTTCTGTTTTTATAATAATAGGCCCTCTCTGAGAACCAACCCCCGGGTCCACAATTGCGAGATGGACTGTTCCTCGAGGGAAATACCTTACAGCTGTAGCGAGCTTTATCGCAGCTTCAGTTATATTGAAAGGCTCTATCTCATGGGTAATATCCACTACGGTAGCAGAAGGGTTTATGGAGAGTATAACTCCCTTCATCTCAGCAACAAAGGTATCTTTTATGCCAAAATCAGTAAGAAGGGTTATGACCATTTAAATCTCTATACTTCCGATTATCTCCTCTATATCAGATAGACCTCTTTTTATCATATAATCTTCTATACCCTGAATTATCCTTATTGAAGCAAGAGGATCAATAAAATTTGCTGTCCCTACCTCTACAGCAACTGCACCTGTTATAATAAACTCAAGGGCATCCCCTGCTGTCATTATACCTCCAATACCAATAACAGGTATCTTTACTGTTGAGACCGCCTCCCAGACCATCCTCAGAGCTATAGGTTTTATTGCAGGACCTGAGAGACCTGCTGTGATATTTTTAAAAACAGGCCTTTTTGTCTCAATATCAACTGCCATGGCAGGAATGGTATTAATCAAAGAGATTGCATCAGAGCCTGAGTCCTCTGCAATCTTTGAAAATTCTTTTATATCAGCCTGAGGGGAGAGTTTTGTAATGAGAAGGCTCTTTTTAAGGTTTCTCTTAACTGCATTTACCAGCTCTGCCATAGCCTGCCTGTCTGTACCGAAAAATATTCCTCCTTTTTTTACATTGGGACAGGAGATATTCAGCTCTATTGCCTCCACCTCACCATCAAGATTTTTTGCAAGCTCTAAATATTCATCAATAGAATTTCCCAGTATATTGGCAATAACAGGAACATCAAATCTCCTCACAAAGGGCAATTTTTCTTTTAAAAATCTCTTAAGACCCACATTCTGTAAGCCTATTGAATTAAGCATACCACAGGGTGTTTCCCATATTCTTGGTGGAGGATTTCCTTCCCTGGGCTCAAGGGATATGCCTTTCATTGCAATAGCACCGAGAACTGAAAGGTCAAAATATTCGGCAAACTCTTCTCCATATCCAAAGGTACCTGATGCTGTTATCACAGGATTTCTGAGTTGCAGATGGCCTATCTTTACTGATAGATTCACCAGATGAGTTCTCCCTCTCTGAATACAGGACCCTCTTTACAGACCCTTTTATATCCTTCCTTTGTCTTTACCACACATCCAAGACAGGCACCCATACCACAGGCCATTCTTTCTTCAATAGATAAGTAGGCTTTCACACCCATTTCCTGAGCCTTCCGGTCTATGAAGGATAGCACTGCCTGAGGACCGCAGGCATAAATCAACTCAGGAAAAGGGGATGAATGGATAAGATTATTAAAGAGGTCAATCACATTACCTTTCTGTCCTGATGAACCGTCCTCAGTAATAGTAAATACCTCACAGAAATCTTTAATATCTCCAGTTATAATCAGTTCAGCTCCTGTCCTTGCTCCGTAAAAGACCTTGGGCTTCTGACCTCTGCTTACTAACCTTTGTACGAGAAAATTCAGGGAGGCAATTCCCAGACCACCAGCAACTATCCATACTGAGAGTGCTGAATCATGCTCAGGATAGGGTTTACCGAAAGGACCTGTTACAGAAATCCTCTGCCCTGGCTTTTTTTCAGATAGCAAACCTGTACCTCTTCCACGTATTCTGTAAAGAAATTCCAGATTTTTATCTTTTAAATCGTATACACTGAAGGGTCTCTTAAGAAGGGGGTCATAACTTTCTGAGACAGAGAGCATGAAAAACTGTCCGGGCATGGGTTCATAAAAACTCTCCAGAGGATTCAATATTAGCTTGAAAATATCAGGTGTGATAGCTGTATTTTCAATTATTTCAGCCTGGAAGGAGATAGAGGGATTCATTGATAGGATATCTCAATGATCTCGTACTCTATTGTCCTTGCCGGAGCCTTGATGGTGACCCTGTCGCCAACCTCTTTTCCAACAAGTGCCCTGCCAACAGGACTGGTAATAGATATCTTTCCACTCTTTACATCAGCCTCTTCAGGACCAACAAGATGGAATAAATATTCCTCATCAGCCTCTAGATCTAAAACCTTCACCTTCGCTCCGAAGGCTATCTTTGATTGATTAATCCTCGATGGATCAATCACCTCAGCCATAGAGAGCTTTGTCTGGAGTTCTCTAATCCTCGCCTCTATGAAGGCCTGCTTTTCCTTGGCAGCATGATACTCTGCATTTTCAGAGAGATCTCCATGAGCACGTGCCTCCTCTATCTCTCTGATATTTTTAGGTCTTTCAACCTTCAGGAGCCTCTCCAGTTCTTCCTGAAGTTTCTGATAACCCTCTTTTGTCATTGGAATTCTTCCGTTCATAGTATTTAAAAATATCATAACTCACTTATTCAGGGCAATACTTTTTATAAAAATTAATTAAAGTCATCATAAGAAAACACTTCAAAAAAATTTGTTTTTATTTTTCTCCAATGGCAGGCAGTTCTATTGTAAAGGTTGTTCCCTCGCCCTTTCTGCTTTTTACAGATATATTTCCGTTATGGGCTGTTATAATTCCATATGTGATGGAGAGTCCCAGTCCTGTACCTTTACCAACAGGTTTTGTTGTGAAGAAGGGCTCAAAGATTCTGTTTATATGTTCATCTGGTATGCCGTTCCCTGTATCGCTTATCTCAAGCACTACGGAATGATCTTTGCTCTTGATTGATATATCTATTTTCCCCTCACCTTTTCCTGTTTCCATTATGGCATCCTGGGCATTCTTGAGGAGGTTCAGCACTACCTGCTTAATCTGATCTGGATCTGCATTAATAAGAGGAATATTACTATAATTTCTGTTGACGATTATCCCTGATGAAGAAAATTCGTATTCAAGAAGTTCAATCACCTTATCAACTATCTGTCTGAGATCAATATACTCCTTGAGAGGCTCTCTCTGCCTTGCAAATTCCCTTAGGTTCCTCACAATCTTTGATGCCCTGATCGCTGATTCATATATCCTTGATAAAAGGATTTTATAATTTTCTGGTAAAGAGTCTTCACTCATCGCCATCTCTGAATATCCCACAATTACCTGAAGGGGATTATTTAGCTCATGACTCACACCGGCCACAAGTTCTCCAAGAGCAGTAAGCTTTTCTGCCTGTGCTGCCCTGTTGGCAATTGTCTTAATCTCTTCCTCCTTTTCCTTTAGCTGACTCTGAAGTCTCATGAAGGCATCTTTTACAGGTAAAAAGTCCTCACCGAAGTTTATCTCATCTACATTCTTACCTTCTGCGATATCAACTGATGCCTTTATTACAGAGAAGATATTCTTCTTCAGGCTTCTGTTCACCAGCAAGAAGACAGCAAAAATAAGACCTCCACCGGCAAGCGTAACAGAAAATGTTAGGATACCCATTCTCCTTATCACGTAAATACCTCTTTCTATCCTTTCACTCATGAAATTTCTTCCGTTAACAAGGGCTTCCGCGGTGAGGTCATCCATCTTGTCAAAGATAATCCTTACTTCGTATTCATTAATAACGCTTTTCTGAGTAATATCACTGAGCCTCTCATTAAAAACGGAAAGCCTCTGTATGAGAAAAATAGCATCTTTATCAGCACTTCCTCTATGACATTCCATGCATTCGCCAAGGATCGCCTCAAGCTCCTTAACTCCACTTGAAAGGGATTCTATTGAAGGAGTTTCTTTTTCAAATCTTATAATGAATTCGTGAAGCCTCTGACGCTGGAGCAGACTCTCTGTAGCTGTATTAATCATTATCATTTCCTTATTAAGCCTCAGGAGGCTTAAGAAGGCAACAAGTGCAGCTCCTGCAAAAAGAAAAATAATAATGATCAGTGCAATGATTAATGTTCGTTTTATCATGGATAATTATAACAAAAATAAGGACTTAAAAATCTTATCTGAGGCCATAAAGAGGTTTAATCAGTGGAAAAAATCTAATATATTGACCTTATCCTTCCTGTCCTTTTATCCACCACTACTATATCTAAAAGAGAACCATCAGCATTTCTTATCTCAGCAATAAATCCCCACCTCCTCTCCCTTATAATGTTTATTACAAGCCCTTTATCCTGAAAATAGGACCTGAGTATAGCCACTGCCTCCTCTTTACTTCTTACCGGTTTTTTTTCGCCATACTTCCCTTTGCCAGGACAGTAAGCTCCGTAAGGGGTTTTTCTATAACCAGGACAATCAGGACAGGCTGGCTGAGAAAAGGCTATGGAGGCAGGAAAAAAAATTAAGGTCGGGGTAAGGGATAAGCAGGAAATTAAGTGTATTATCTTTAATCTTAAATTTAAGTTCTTTAATCTCATAATATACCCTTAACCCCAACCTTTAATATTAATCCTGATCAAAAACCTGACATCCGCATCTCATTCCACCCGTGAAGCCTCTTCCCATTCTACCACAGCCACCAGGCCCACCGGCTGGAAGACCGTAACTGGATGCTATCTTCTGGATCTTTGTCTGAAGGTCAATTATCTCCTTTCTGAGCTGAGCAATCCTGTCAAGATCTGGCTTATCTTTTTCATATTCCTGCCTGAGCTCCAGCTTCTTAATATGAAGCTCATCCCTGAGGCTCAGTGTCTCCTTCTGGAATTTTTTGACCTTCTCAATATCGACTCCCTTGATATCCATCCAGTCCCATCCTCCGTGACCCCATCCAGCATATACTGTAGCACCCAGACCTGAAAGAAGGATTACCGCAAGAACAAGAAATATTAATTTTTTCATCTTCCTTCACCTCCTTTTTTTCATTTTATCCTATGTTACCAGGAAATTGTGAAGGAATAGAGAAGAAATTATGAAAAATTGTGAAGGAATAATAATCTCAGAACAATATTTGAATAAATTCCAGCAATAATATCATCAAGCATTATTGAAAGGCCACCCTTAAATCTTCTTTCCACACTTCTTATAGGAAAGGGCTTGATTATATCAAATAACCTGAAGAGGAAAAAGGCTATGAAAAGGTTTTTCATATCAGCCGGAATTCCAGCAATACTCACCATATAGCCTGTAAATTCATCTATAACAATATGTCTACTATCCCTTTCTTTCAGAATATCTTCAGCTCTGTCTGATACATAAACTCCAAGAAAAGATATACCAATAAAAAAAACAATAAAAAGTATCCCCTCAATTTTAAAGAACATAAAAAATAATAGAGCCAGAAGTGTACCGCATGTACCTGGTGCCAGGGGGATAAAACCTGTATAGAAGAGTGATGCTATTATAATAAAAAAATGCTGCCTTGATTTATGAACTTTTATCCCGGGCCCAATTCCCTTATCCAAGAAATCTCCTTATATAAGCAGCCTCTATAACCATATCCTGAATACCTGTTCTTGCACCCTCCTTCAGGGCACTTATTATCCTTGATGTAACTGACCTGTGTTCTATGTCAGGTTCATGATCAAAAAAATCAAATCTTATATTTTCCTTAACTTCCTGTGGCAGGAGGTCAAGGCATGCAGGATTAAAATACCTCAATGCCCTCCTCATGTCCTTTTCAAAATTCACATAAACCTCTTTTAAGCACTGTATATCTTCTTCTGTAAGGGCATTAAGACCTATTATCTCTGGTGGAAGACCTATGGAATAACAGGCTCCGCAGAAAGCTATAACCCTCGGAAGCCTGACCCTTCCGACACTCCTTGAATATCCGAAAAGACCAACATGGAGTTTTCTCATCCTTCTTCTGGGTATATACTGGGCTACTTCATTAATAAGAGGAGCAAGATACTCAATCTGTCTTCTATATTCAGCAGAGTATTTATCAATAAGTCTCATGCACTCATCTTCATCAATCTCTCTGAAAGGTTTTCTATCAAAGGATTTGAGCCTCTTTATTGCCTTTATTACATCTTCAACAGGGTTATCGTATTTAAAGGCTGACTGCACAGTGAAGGTCTCCACCTCAGGATACTCAGTAATTACATCCTCCACTGTATAAGGCGTGAGATTTCCCCTGAAGGGAGGGGATCCTGCTCCAAGTATGGGATAGATCTTAACTCCGATCTGCTCAGAAAGCCGTCTCAATCTCTGAAGAGCAATCTTGTTACAGAGTATTGCGCTTATCATTCCATAGTTCATGGCTGGATCTGACCTTGCAAGAAAGACCCTCATGTAGCTCAATTCTTTATCCCTGAGATAGGATGCAATTATATTATTTGCCTCAAGCATATGTTCTCTGTCCTCAAAAAGAGGTATAACATTTATGCTTTCTGGATAAAACTTACCTATCCACTGGGCAACGGTTATATCTCCATCTAATATTGGCTGGTGCTGTCTGCCTGAAATGAAATTTTTATAAAAATAATAAATTCTGTTAATCTCTTCAGCAGAGGTGGTCATGGGAAGGATCACCTCAAAGATTGGTGGTATATCATCACCATAAAAGAGCCTTGCTGCATCCATTGACCTCGGTATGCTCTCAAGGGTCTCTACAACAACCTTTGCCTCATCCCTCTCAACTGAAGGATTGGGAAGTCTGAGTGTAAGAAAAAGGTCTCTACCCAGTCTCTTATCCCTGAAAAAGTATGGATATCTTGTAAGGAGTTTTCTGACAACAAAATCATCTATCTCCTTGCCCTCACTGTCCCACATCTGTTCGTCCGAGCCAAGGTGGCTGAAGGCATAATAGGCCTCTTGAATCTCATCATCACCTGACATATCAGGTGTCTCAGCAAAAAAAGGGACAGTCACATTATCTGGATGCTGTGTAGACATTACTCTTGGAATCTTCATGGATATTATTTTAGCATACTGTCACTTTTTACTCAGAAGCCTTGAGGCATTCGCTGCTACAGCCAATGTTGGAAGTTCTTCAAGTGCTGCTGCCATAACAGGCTTTAGTATTCCCACTGATGCAAGTCCCATTGTTATTATGTCCCAGGTTATTCCAAGGGCAATCCCCTGCCTGATGACCTTATAAGTATTCCTTCCTATCTTTATAACCTCAGGAATCCTTGACCAGTCATCCCTCATAAGTGCTACTGGTGCTGCCTCAATAGCCACATCTGTGCCAGCAACGCCCATAGCAATACCAACATCTGCCTGTACAAGGGCTGGTGCATCATTAACACCATCTCCAATCATCAATACCCTGTAGCCTTCTGCCTGGAGCCTTTTCACTATCCCTATCTTGTCCTCTGGTAGAAGGTTTGCCCTGTACTCACTGATACCGAGCCTCAGACTTACTGACCTTGCAACCCTTTCATTGTCTCCTGTGAGGAGTAAAAATCTCTTTATCCCGAGTCCTTTAAGTTCTCTGATTGCCTCAGGAACCTCATCTCTTATAATATCTCCTACAGCAATGATGCCTGCAACCTTACTGTCCAGAGTCATATAAAGGACTGTGTTTCCTTCTTCCTCAAGCCTCTCTGCTGTACGGGATATCTCTTCTGGTATAAATATCCCTTTTTCTTTGAGGAGCCTCTCATTCCCAAGCAGAAGGACATTCTCCCTGACTTTGGCAACTATACCCCTGCCAATAAAGTATTCAAAGCTCTCTGGAGGAGTAATATCTATACCATATCTCTTTGCCTCATCTATTATTGCTTTTGCAACAGCATGATTTGAATATCCTTCCAGAGAGGCAGCCAGTCTCAGTATCTCTTCTTTCTTAAAGTTATTAAATGAGACAATCTCCCTTACAACAGGTCTTCCAAAGGTCACTGTACCTGTCTTGTCCATTACAATGCAGTCCACCTTTGCAAGGGCCTCAAGATAAAGCCCTCCTTTAATGAGAACACCCCTCTTTGCACTGCTTGCAACAGAAGCAACAACACTGAGAGGAGTAGCAAGCCCAACTGCACAGGGACAGGCAGCAACAATAACAGCAATCGCATAAATAGCCTTTCCCGATATAAGGTAAGTTAAAAGGGCAGCCAGGAATGCTAAAGGTAAAAAATAAGCCGTAAACCTGTCGGCAAATCTTTGCACCGGTGCTTTATGGGCCTCTGCCTCCTCTACAAGCTTTATAATCTTTCCAAGTGTTGTATCCTTCCCAGTCCTTTCAGTCTTTATCTCAAGATAACCTGGACCATTTATTGTGCCTGCAAAGACCCTGTCACCAGGGGATTTTTCTACAGGTATGCTCTCACCTGTCACAGGTGATTGATCAACTGAGCTTAATCCCCTTATAACAATTCCATCAACAGGTATCTTTTCTCCCTGTCTCACTATTACAGTATCACCTGGTTTTATCTCATCTATCTTAACATCCACCTCTTTTTCACCAAGCCTTATCCTTGCCTTCTCCGGAGCGATATCTATGAGGTCCTTTATAGCCTTTCTTGACCTTCTCAGTGTAAGGTCTTCAAGATAGTGGGCAAGGTTCATAAAAAAGGCAACAAGCATGGAGGCTGAATATTCTTTAATAGCCGCAGCACCAAGAATTCCGGCACTCATCATCAGATCAACATTAATCTGTCTCTTAAGGATACCAAGAAAAGCCCTTTTAAAAATAGGATAGCCACCAAGGACAATAGCCAGAATTATAACTGGCAAAGGAATATAGCTGATACCTTTCTCAAGAAGGCCAAAGTACTGAAGTCCTAAGATACTAAGTCCTATGAGACCTGTAACTGTTATAAAGGCAAAACGAATCTTCTCAAAGAGTTCTTTTCCCGAACCTTTTATCTTTAATTCCTCTTCTCTTACACTGTAGCCCAGGCCCTTTATCTTCTCAATTAATCTCTCAGGACTGGTCACTTTCTCATCAAAGCTCACAACTGCCTTCTCTGAGGTTGTAATTATCTTTACATCCTTTACGCCAGAAGTATTTCTCAGGGTATCTCCTACCCTGACAGCACAATTGGCTCAACAGAGGCCTGGTATTTTTAATTCAATGGTCTCCATAATTATCCTTCCTCCACATGCCTTAAACCTTCTTTAAAGAGATTCTTTATATGCTCATCATCCAGTGAATAAAAGACCATCTTTCCATCCTTTCTGTACTTAACCAGCCTCGTGGCCCTCAGTATCCTCAGCTGGTGGGAGACAGCAGACTTTGTTGTTCCAAGAAGATTTGCAATATCACATACGCAGAGCTCTTCCTCTGATAAGGCAAAGATTATCTTTATCCTCGTAGGATCTCCTAAAACCCTGAAGGTCTCAGCAAGCTGATGTAGCTTGGCATCGGGCTTCATCTTCCTTTTGACAGAAGACACCTTCTTTCTGTCAATGAAGGCTATTTCGCAGATTTCTGTTCTGGTTCTTTTCATATTAATAGTTGAGCAATTGTTCAATAATATAAGATAAGTAATAAATGTGTCAAGTCTTAAATAAAAAATGCCAGTAAATAGAGGTCAAAAGTAAGGTCTTTTTATCAACTGATTTTTATTCTTTGGTTACTATCTCTTTTTCAAAGAGTTACATCTATCTAAATCACACCCCTGGCAATGTCCTTTCTTTTTCAATAGGGAGCGATATAAGAGATATACCGCTCCGGCAATAATTACAGCCATTAAAAGAATATCTGTAAAATTCATTTGACCTCCGTTCTTTCATCTGTCATTGTGAGGCGAATCCGAAGCAATCTCAAAACAGGATTCCTCGATTCGCTCGGGATGACAATCCTTAGCTTAATCCCAGCAACCTTCCACCCTGATAAATTACAAATGCCGTAATCCATGCAAGTGCTGTATGCATTAAGACCGCCTGCCCATAAATTCTCCATGTGCCAAATTCCTGTTTTGTGGCAATGGCAACTACAACACAGGGCCAGTAAAGGAGGACAAAGGCAATAAAGGCATAGGCGCTCAAAGGAGTAAAGACCCCTTGAAGTGCCTGTCTTAAAGGCGACCTCTCTTCTTTTTCTTCCTCTGTCTCTTCAGAACTTAGACTCTTAATGCCTAATCCAGCAAAGACATTTAAAGCTGCATCCTTTGAGGCATTTATGAATGATAACCCTGCTTCTTTTAGGTCATCTGTAAAAGAGGGCTTCTGCTCTTCTGCCTCGTCGCTCCTCTTCTCTACATATATCTCTGACATTGTGCTAACAACAATCTCCTTTGCAATAAGTCCAGATATTAAAGATGAAGCTGCCTCCCAACTGCCAAAACCAAGAGGCTCAAATACAGGTGCTATTGCCTGACCAATCATACCAAGCACAGAATCTTTTTTATTTTCAACCCCCCATGGGATATTGAGCATGAACCATACTAGTATTGAAACTGCAAGGATATAGGTCCCTGCCTTCACAACAAAGTGCCTTAATTTCTGCCATGTATGGATCATTAGGTCTCTGAATGTTGGGATTCTATAAGGAGGAAGCTCCATTATAAACATAGGTGCTTCACCTTTAAACATGGTCTTTTTAAGGACAATACCAAGAAGTATTGCCATAGCTATACCAAGTACATAGATTGACCATAAGATTGTTCCAGCATTTTGAGCAAAAAATGCACCAATAAACACTACATAAACTGGTAGTCTTGCACCGCATGACATAAGTGGCACGAGCATCTCTGTTAGCCTTTTGTCCCTTTCGCTTTCCCGTCTCCTCTATGCATAAATAGCAGTGACATTGCATCCAAATCCTAAAAGCATAGGTATAAAGGACTTTCCATGAAGGCCGAGTGTATGCATAAGTCTGTCTATGACAAATGCTGCCCTAGCCATATAACCACTTCCTTCAAGGAATGTTATAAGGAGCATCATCATTCCAATGACAGGGACAAAGACAAGGACAAACCCTGCTCCTGCAATTATTCCATCTGTTGCGAGGGATACTATCCACTCTGGTGCATTAATAAATCCGAGCAGTGCCTCTGTCCATCTCTTAAAGGGACCAGAGATCATCACGTCTATCCAGTCAACAAATGGTGTAGATATATCAAAGGCTAACTTAAAGACAAACCACATGGCAAAAAGGAATACCGGGATTCCTAAAAACCTGTTCAGGACAATGCGGTCAATCCTTTCTGTAAGGTCAATCTTTCTTATAGAAGGTTTCTTTAAGACCTCCCTGGTAAGGCCTGCAGCAAGGGCATACCTTTGATCAGCAAGTATTGATTCAATATCTTCATCATGGAAATTTTTAAGGTGAGATAGGGCCTCCTTTATAAAGGCTGTGTTCTTAGGGATATCTAATTTTCTAAAAATATATTCATCACCTTCTATTATTTTCAATGAAAGCCATCTTAAAGGATATCTTTTAGAGAGCTCAGGGAAAAGATTTTTTAAACCCATCTTAATAATTAAGAAAGCAGATTCTATATCCTCTCCATAATTCAATGCTCTTGGTGCACTGAAGGGGCTACTAGCCTGTTCTATTACTGCCTCTATTAATTCCTTTAGTCCCTTTTTCTTTGTTGCCACTGTAGGTACAACTTTAATACCTAACATCTTCTCCATCGCCTCTTTATCTATCTTGTAACCCTTAGCCTCAGCCTCATCATAGATATTAAGAGCCATTACCATAGGTATGCCCAGTTCCATCAGCTGAATGGTAAGATAGAGATTTCTCTCAAGGTTTGTAGCATCAACAACATTAATAATAACATCAGGTCTTTCATTAATAAGATAATCCCTAGCAATTATCTCTTCCTGTGTATAGGGACTTAAGCTATATATTCCAGGCAGATCCACAAGGTTTATAATTCTACCATTGTATTGAAATTCTGCAGTCCTTTTTTCAACAGTCACACCAGGCCAGTTTCCAACATAAAGCCTTGTGCCAGCTATTGCATTTATGAGTGTTGATTTGCCTGAATTTGGATTTCCTGCAACTGCGACTGTTATTGTCTTTTTGTCTGTTATCTTTCCTCTGTCTTCTGCTATTCTAATGCTCTGTTGATCTACTGTTCTCATCTTATTACCTCCACCTCTATCTCCTCTGCCTCCTTCTTTCTAAGGGAGAGGGAATAATTTTTAATTCTCACCTCAATGGGGTCTCCAAGCGGTGCTATCTTTTCGACCCTTACTGTTTCTCCTACAAGTACACCCATGTCCATGAGCCTCCTCTTTAAAGGGCCTATAGCCCCGATTCTTAAAATCTTTCCTGATTCTCCTGGTTTAAGCATTGAAAGGTTCATAAAGATGCCTCCTGTGATATAATTGATTTATTAACAGAGATAGAAGAAAGGTTATTGCTAATATCTTTGCAGATACTGCTAAATATACATTAACAGCTGGTGTAATTGGTAATATCTTGGCAGAAAAGTTTACTCTATCATTAGCAATAACAATCGGGTTGATAGTCTCTTTCCTGATATTTGTTGCATATTTTACAACTCCGAAAGATAAAAAGGAGGAATAAAGATGGAAGGACTCCTTGTTATGATGGGCATAGTAATATTGACAGGGATAGGCTTTGCCATTTACTTTGCTATTCAGGACTGGAAAGAAGAAAGAAAGCGCAAAGCCCATTAGTCTAACCTCCTTACCATTATCTTCATTGCAAGATCCCTGCTGATAGCAATACATATGTTATCAACCTTTAAAAGAAGTGGACCGGTTCCGATATTATTCAATATCTCAATCACTTTACCCTTACGAAGTCCCCTATCCTCTGCCTGTTTTAATTGACCCTTACCTTCAGCTCTGTGACCTCTTATCTCAACAATCTCAGCCCTCTCACCCTGTAAGAGAAAACTTAATGGAAACATATTTACTCCTTAAAACCTCATCGTTATTCCAGCCATAAGGCTCAGATCACTTTCGGTCTCTGTAAGTCCTGCCTTTATTCCACCAGAAAGGTCAAGACTTTCTGATAAAGTATAAACTGCACCTGCTATTAAAAATACAGGCTCTTGCTCTGAATCTCGTTCAGGATCTCTTTCTATACCTGCGTTTGCCACTACTTTTAAAGCCTCGGTCATCCTGTATTCACCTGCCAGAGAGAGATGCCAGAGATTCTCCCTCTCACCTATATTGTTTTCATTCCTTATATACCCGGCATTCAGAAAGAGCGTAAAACTCTCAAAATCCCTGTCAAATATGAGAAATACACTTCCACCAAAACGACCTGCTCCAAGACCCCTCTTCTCATCTCCAGCAGGTATCAAAATTGATGGCTTTAAAGCAATCCTAAATCTCTCTCCTTCATAAAATCTGTACTTTATACCCAGCTCAATGTCAGAAATTCCAGCCTCATCAATAACTTCACCATTTTCTTCTTTCCAGTAAAGATAGGGAATAGCTAAAGCAATATCAAGGCTATCTGTTAGACCATAGGTAAGAGTATTGTTTATGTTCAGGACCTGAGTCCTTATCCCCTCTTCTTTGTCATGACTGTATTCAAACTGAAATTCATACTGCAATCTTCCCTTACCCTGTGTGCCTGTATCATCAGTAATAAGGGGGTGATAGGAATAACCATCAGCTAAGGTCAGGAATTGCATTGTGACTGAAAAAATTAAGATTAAAAATGTTCTTACTTTAATCTTTAAATGCTCTGACATTCTTTCCTCCTTTTTAAATTGATATTCATTATCATTTTTAATAAAAAATAATGGAATTCTAAAACATCAATTTCCTCCCACTGGAAAGACCACTATATGACTGGGATCAACCTTGATACTCACCCTGCTTCCTACAGGGAATGTCTTTGTTGAAGGCTTGATTGAGTGGATTATCTTTCCTTGTGGAAGCAATATCTTATAAATCACCTCTGGACCAAGAAATTCAGCCTCTATTATTGAGGATTCTCCCTCTTTATCTAATATAAAATCCACATCATCAGGCCTTATCATAATCTCAATATCTCCTCCATCACAGGGTAAGGTATCACCACAGCTAAATATACCAATATCTGAAATTACATAACCTTCCTCAATCCTTCCTTTTATAAAATCAGCCCTTCCAACAAAGTTTGCCACAAATCTTGTCCTTGGTCTATGGTATATCTCTTCTGGCGTGCCAACCTGTTCAAGCATTCCATGGTTTAAAACACCAATCCTGTCAGAAAGACAGAAGGCCTCTTCCTGGTCATGGGTTACGAGGATAGTTGTTGTGCCTTTTTCTTTAAGGATTCTCTTTGTCTCTCTGCGGAGTTCTGCCCTTAAGTCAGCATCGAGATTAGAAAAAGGCTCATCAAGAAGCATCACCTCTGGTGATGTTGCAAGTGACCTTGCAAGGGCAACCCTCTGCTGCTGTCCACCTGAAAGCTCATAGGGGTATCTATCTGATAAATCTAATAGCCCTGTGAGCTCAAGCATCTCTGTTACCTTTTTCTTAATCTCACTCTTGCTACAGCCCTTTAATCCAAAGGCTATGTTTTCAAAGACTGTCATATGAGGAAAGAGGGCATAGTCCTGAAAGACAAGCCCAACCCTTCTTTTTTCAGGCGGTATCCAATCATTACCAGCTACAACCTTATTACCGATTTCTATAGTTCCTCTGTCAGGCCTTTCTAATCCTGCAATGAGTCTTAAGAGGGTTGTCTTTCCACACCCTGATGGTCCAAGAAGGGAGAAAAACTCTCCTTTTTTAATCTCGAGCGTAAGATCTTTTATTGCTAAAACATCCCCAAAGCTCTTTGATACTTCTTTAAGAAGCACATGCGATGCCCTGGTCTCAATTATGCACAGGTTTTCTCTATGTAATCTCAACACCATCCCTAATCCCCGTCTTTCTTACAACTATCAAAAGGGGCATAAGCCCTGCAAGGACTATTAAGAGGGCAGGTAGTGCTGCCATATGCCAGAGGGATTCTGATGCCTCAACCCATACCCTTACAGCCAGTGTATCAAAGGCAAGGGGTCTGAGCATCATTGTTGCGGGAAGCTCTTTCATGCAATCAACAAATACAATTATCCATCCTGCCATGATGCCTCTCTTTATAAGTGGAAAGAGGACCTCTTTAAA
Source organism: Thermodesulfovibrionales bacterium (assembly GCA_026417875.1). NCBI lineage: Bacteria > Pseudomonadati > Nitrospirota > Thermodesulfovibrionia > Thermodesulfovibrionales > Thermodesulfovibrionales bacterium. The sequence goes on from JAOACK010000010.1 coordinate 46,846, forward strand.
TGTCCTTAATTTGCCTGCACCGAGCACCCTTGATGCATCCTCTAT
>JAOACK010000011.1 GCA_026417875.1 Thermodesulfovibrionales bacterium
GCTGAACCTGAATTTAAATCTCAGTGTTATGTACAGAAGAAGACCCACAGTAGCCATGGCTATTGCCCAGAGGGCATCATCCCTAAGACGTTTTCCAACCTTGGGTCCTATCTCTGTTGTAGATTCAATGGTGAAATCCCTCTCAGGCATGTATGTCCTTAATGCCTGAATAATTGCTCCTGTGAGTTTCTGTATCTCTTCTTCTTTTCTCTTTATCTTTACAATTAATTTTTTCTGCTCAGGAATATCCTGGAGTTCCACATCCCTCAGTCCTGCCTTATGAAGGGCTTCCCTTATCTCTGAAAGGAAGAATTTCTCTTTAAATTTTATCTCCACAGCTACTCCACCAGCAAAGTCTATTCCAAGATTTGCCTTGCCTCTTGATATCTCAACCAGTCCTATGATACCGAGTATAATAAGTGCTCCTGAAAGGATAAAGGCAAGATACCTCTTGCCCATGAAATCTATATTCACATTCTTTATGAGTTCAATCATATACTGAGCCTCCTCAGTTCTGTCTTTCTTGAGATTATCATATCAAAAACAGTCTTGGTACCTATAAGGGCTGTAAAGAGATTTATTGCCACTCCCAGGCTTAAAGTAACAGCAAAGCCTTTTATTGGACCTGTACCGAATTGAAAGAGCACAGCTGCAGTTATAAGGGTCGTGACATGGGAGTCAAATATGGTCCAGAAGGCCTTTTTATACCCTGAATCAATTGCCGCACGGGGGGTCTTACCATGCCTGAGCTCCTCGCGGATTCTTTCAAACATGAGGACATTTGAGTCAACCGCCATTCCTATAGCAAGTATAATTCCAGCGATACCGGGCATCGTAAGTGTTGCATTCAGCATTGCCATAGCACCTATGAGAAGAACAAGATTTAGTATAAGGGCAATGTCCGCAATGAGACCTGATAGCCTGTAATAAAAGACCATGAAGATAACAACCATTATAAAAGCTCCGATTGCAGCTGTCTTTCCAGCCTCTATGGAGTCCCTACCAAGTGAAGGTCCAACAGTAACATTCTCAAGAAGTTTTAGAGGTGCGGGAAGGGCACCTGCCCTGAGAACTATTGCCAGATCCTTTGCTTCTTCCATTGTAAAGTTTCCTGTTATCTGTGCATTTCCTCCTGAAATCCTTTCCTGTATTACAGGTGCTGAATAAACATTTCCGTCAAGGACTATGGCGAGCCTCTTCTTTACATTCTTTGCAGTCACATCCTCAAATATCCTTGCACCCAGGGAATTGAATGTAAGTGATACATAAGGCTCATTGAACCTGGAATCAATCTGAACCCTTGCATCTGTAAGGAGTGAACCTGTAAGAAGAACCTCCTTTTTCAATATATAGGGTTTTTTATATACCTCGCCAGTCTGCCTATCAACTATCCTCTGGAATAATATCTCATCACCCTCAGGAATTCTGGGAAGAAATTGTTTTAAAAAATCCTCTTCTTCGGATGGTTTTATTACCGCTGGCAATTCATTCCAGAGCTGAGTTTCCTCATCAAGTAGTTTGAATTCAAGCTGGGCTGTCTTTCCTATGAGCTCTATTGCCCTCTGGGGATCCTTTATTCCAGGAAGCTGAACAACCACCTCATCCTTACCCTGCTTCTGTATTGTTGGTTCTGCTACACCAAACTGGTCTATCCTGTTACGGATTGTCTCAAGGGCCTGCTCCCTGGCATTCTCGAGAATCCTTACCATCTCTCCTTCTGAATACCTTGCAGTAAAACCAGTAGGTGTCCTTGTTATCTCCATTTCAGGATAATTCTCCTTTATGAGTGCCCCGACATCGGTCTGAGAAATTATCTCCACATAATTACCTCTGGGAAAAACCTCAGCCTTTATATTCTTTTTCTCAAAAATTCCCTTCAGTGACTGGCTGAGCCTGTCAGTCATAACCTCTGTAAACCTTTTACTGTCAACCTCAAAGACGAGATGGGTTCCACCCTGTAGGTCAAGACCGAGGACAATGCCTCTCTGAGGCATGTTATCCTTCCACCACTGAGGCATGTACTTCCATAAAGGTGTATTTGGTAAAAAGAAGATAACAGAAAGTACAACTGTGAAGCCTATTAAGCCCAATCTCCACCTAACTGCCTTCTTCATCTCGCCTCCTCAGGCCATCCTTGTATTGTTGATATAAAGATAAAAATTACAGTTGAGTATCTTTGCAGCCTTTCTGGATGCATTCATCCTTGAGAGAAAGATCTCAAAATAATCTATAACCTGAGAAATCCTTGTATCAATCGTTACCATGAGCTGAATTATTCCGGCTACTTCTGTGCCATTACCCTTTTTTATAATAAGTTCTGAATTTGTTGCAGCAAAATTAACCCTGTCATGGATGTCCTCTGATACACTGGAGGGATTCCTTACCCTGCTTCTGTGAACATCCGATTTGTCTGCTATAAGAAGTGCAGCTCCAACAGGATCCGGCACAATGACACCTTCATCCTCCTCATGACCTATAATAGCCATCATTACCCTCGTTATCTCAGCAAGACCAAGATTTAGTTCCTCAAGGACATCCTTTGCAAGAAGAGCACTGATTCTGTTATGGTGATGCCTTCCGAGCATGTTACCAATATCATGCAGATATCCAGCTATCTGGGCAAGAAGTGCCTCCTCTTCAGGATAACCAAGCTCCCTGAGAATCCTGTAGGCTGTGCTGGATACTATCTCAGCATGCCTGAAGCCATGTTCGGTGTAGCCAATTGCCTCAAGATATTTGTCTGCATTGGTTATATACTGCCTTGCCCTCTCACTCTGTTTAAGTTTCTCAATAAATTCAGAAGTAAGGATCCTCAATTCCAGACCTAATCCTTTTAATCCTCTTCTGTATCGGGTCTCTTGGCAGCAATATATGCCTTGCCAAATTTAACCTTCACATTCTCAGCAATCTTCAATGTCACTGTATTTGTTCCAACTGCCTCGACAACTCCATAAATACCACCAGCAGTTATAACCTTGTCGCCCCTTTTCAGGGACTCAAGCATCTTCTGGTGCTCCTTTGCCCTCTTCTGCTGTGGTCTGATCAGGAGAAAATAAAAGATCACAAAGATCAGTATAAAGGGAATCAGTGTGCTCAGAAGAGCTCCAAGGCCTCCTGGTTGCTGTCCCTGTGGCTGGGGCCCCATTGCCCATGCTAAATCAAACATATAACCTCCTTTTTATTTAGGTAATTTATCAATTCTAAAACTCGATCCCTGCCTCTAGAAAAGGTCCCTTGAGTTTAAACTCCGCTTCAATATCTGAGTAATCAATCTTTACATCCTCATATCTGTAACCACCGGCTATAAAAAGCGGACCAAAGGGGTTCAATTTCAGTCTTCCGATAATATCATAATAATGATTGGAGCTGTAGGCAATTCCTCTGAATTCACCTTCTATCTTTAAAAGATCAACGGGTTCTACCTGTATTCCTGCATAGACCATTGGAACAGGTATAGTAGCACTTTTGGATGCAGAAATACTGGTTGTAGGCTGTTTAACCTCTGCATAGAAATCAATTATCCTTGCATTGAGTCCAAGCTCTATATTTAAAATACCCAGTGTGGCAGTCTTGAGCCCTGGTATTCCGTAATAAAGGGCAATGTCATAATGGTCAAGCTGAACCTCTGAATCAAAGGGTACATTGGCATTAAAGGTCTTATCACCGAATTTAAAGCTCACATCTTTCTGACCCCTTCCGTCAAATCTGCTCGGAGTCGCCATTAGATAGATATTCGGTATCACGAGGGGCATATCAATCTTGAGTCTCCCGAAAACCTTTGTCTCCTTATCATAATTAAGGTCCTGTTCAATATCAAGCCTGTCTGCACTCGTTACTGGTTTATAGCTCACATAACCTTCCGGGTCCTGATTCCATGCACCGATGGATGCCTCAAAGCCTATTGCTCCTGCAATTGCAGGGATTAATAAACTCACAATAATAACTGAATAGATTATCCTGCTCATAAATTCCCCCTTTTCGGGACATCTAAAGGCCAATGGCCATTTTGTCTGAATATTATGCAATTAAATAAAAGAATTTTTCAACCTTTAGTTTTATTTTAATTCATGATTTTTTATATTCAAAAATCAGAAGAGGAGAAAAAATTTTTTCCATTTTCAGATTCAAAATTAAACACTTTAAAGCTAAATTCTTATTTATCAGCTTAAAAAATCAAAGCAATATTTTCATATTCCTTTCTTGACAGAGATACTTTTCTTTGATATCATGATTAACAAAAATTCTTTGGAGGGCCTTATGGAAAAGTTCATATGCCCAAAATGTGGCAGGATCTCCTATACTGCTAATAGAGAGTTATTAAATATCTGTCCTTATTGCAGCCTTGATAAATATCTTATACTGAACCCCAGGATTCTCGGAGGATATGACCTTTCTGATATTAAAATAGTTGTGGATAGAAGAAAAAGCTCCGAGCCCGTACCTTTTGATAGAAGAAAGAATGAACAGGCCATACCTGTTGCCTGGCTTATAGTAAAGAAGAAGGACCCTCAGGATACAGTTCAGGACTCAGACTTTATCTCAATATAATATTTTTCCCTGAGTCCCTTTAACCATCTTCTGTATAATTTATCAAATTTCTCAGACTCAAGTATCTGGCGGACATATCTCTGCGCCTCTTCCTGGGTCATTCCACCTATACGTTCCTCTACCTTCAGTATGTAAAGACCTTTTTCTGTCCAGAAGGGCCTGCTTATATCTCCTGTTTTCAGACCTTTAATCGCCTCTCTGAACTGGGGTGAAAGATCTGAGATTTTAATATAACCGAGATCTCCTCCGGGGATTCTTAAATCCTCGGAATAAAGAAGCACCAGCCTTTCAAAGGGTTCAGATCTAAGCTTTTCAACAAGAGTGTCGAGCTTTTTCTGAAAGGATTCTATCTCTGAATCCTTTGGCCTTTTAAGAAATATCTGCCTGAGTCTGATGTGTTCTGGACCTGTTAATTCAGGATGTTTTTCAAGATAGGTCTTTATCTCACCTTCTGTCACTACTATCCTGCTTCTTATTTCCTGGGATACAATCTTACTTATTATGAGCTGTTCTGAAAGGGCTTTTCTGTAAGTCTGGGTGGTATACCCCTCCTTTTTCAGCGTCTCAAGAAAGGTGGCATCATCCATTGAGTACTTTTTCTTTATCCTCTCAATTGCCTCATCAACCTCCTCCTTTGAGGCATCTATTCCCAGGTACTTCGCCTCCTTAAGGATAATCCGTGAATTAATATATCCCTCAAGAAGAAATTCTCTGTTTGATTCAAAAAATTTTCTCTTCTCGGAAGGAGGCAGATTTCTGACCTCTTCAGACACAAGGAAATCCATCTCTCTGTAAAGTTCACTCCAGGTTATGGGTTCATTGTTGATAACAGCCACAACCTCATCAATAATAACACCACCTGAGGTTAACAGTGGGAAAAGAAGAATAAAGGGAGCAATAAGAAATAGAAAACCCCTCATCATGATAATCATCACCTTATTAATTCATTAAATGCTAATGTTAAAAACTTATATTGTATTTTATCTTTGCCTTCTTCCTGTTTACATCAACAAGATGGGCCATCAATTCCTGTCTTCTCTGCTGGAGTATCATTGCCTTTATCTGGGGCTTTGCCTCATTAAAGGAAAGAACCCTTGATGCCTCCCTTTCCTTTATCCTGAAGATATAATAGGAATTGTCCTTGCCCTTGTAAGGACCGTATGCCTGATTGAGTTTCGCTGTCTTCATTGCTTCGCCTATCTCTTTGGATATTGTGTCAGGGTTCAGCCAGCCATAATCAGTAACGGATGCCTTATTCTCCTTTAAAAGTCTATCAGCAAGTTTATCAAAATCTTCTCCCTTCTTTATTGCCTCCATCGCTTTCTTTGCGTCATCCTCTGTATTTAACTGGACAATCTTAACAAAAACCGTCTCGGGTTTGAGAAAGGGAACCTGGCTCTTTTTGTAAAAATCCATCATATCCTTTTCTGTCACGGAATCATCCTTTACAAGTTCTTCCATGAGTTTAGCTATTAGCAGTCTGTTTCTTACTCTGGTCTTAAAGGTATCGTAGGAAAGACCTGCCTTTTTAACCTCTTTTCTGAATTCCTCTTCTGTTTTATTGCCTCTCATTGAATCAATTATCTTTTTTACCTCATCCTCTTTTACCTCTATCTTTCTTGACCTTACCTCTTTTAAAAGCAGAACCTCTGCAATAAGCTCATCAGCAACAGTTCTTCTCAGTGCCTTTTCATCAAACTTGATACCCATTGCCTTATGGGCCTCAAGTCTCTCCTTAACAACAGCATTATAAACCTCCTTTGGTATACCCTCTCCATCGACAGTAATGGCATTCCTGCTACAACCGTAAAGGAAGAGCAGGAGCAGGGTGAGCAAAAAACCCAGTTTTTTCATAAAAGCACCTCCGGTTATATTTGGTTAAAGCAATTTATTATAGCAGAACAGGAGGTAAAGACTTGACAGTGAACGACTGTTCACCATAAAATAAAAGCATGGAAAGGGTTTTTAAAGAAAGACTTGATAAACTTCTTAATTTCTACTGGAAAAATCAACGGATGCCCTCTTATTCTGAGATTGCTTTACTTGCTGGCTTCAGGTCAAAGAATGGTGCTTATAAATTTATCCAGAAACTGGAGAATCTTGGTTTTATCAAAAAGGATTCAAAGGGCAGGCTCATACCCGGCGCACTGGCAAAACCTCTCAGGTTTTTAGGTACAGTGGAAGCTGGTTTTCCAAGTCCTGCTGAAGAAGAGTTGATAGACACCCTCTCTCTTGACAGATGGCTCATAGAAAATCCCTCATCTACCTTTATGCTCAGGGTTACGGGAGACTCCATGTCTGAGGCAGGCATACTTCCAGGGGATATGGTTATTGTTGACAGGTCTTTAACACCTAAAAACGGAGACATAGTCATAGCAGAGGTCGATGGTCAGTGGACGATGAAATACTTTAAGAAAGAAAAAAATGAGATCATCCTCCTTCCAGCAAATCCAAAATATAAACCCCTCAAGCCTAAAAAGGAGCTCAAAATAGGTGGAGTTGTTATAGCGGTAGTGAGGAAATACAAATGAATGAGCCCTTGACAATATGCTCCTGGCCGAAGGCAATCCTTCATGTGGATGCTGATGCCTTTTTTGCCTCCTGTGAACAGGCATTGAATCCAGCATTAAGAGGTAAACCTGTAGTAACAGGTCTTGAGCGTGGCATAGTTGCTGCTGCAAGCTATGAAGCAAAGGCAAGGGGGATAAAAAGGGGTATGAGAATAGGAGAGGTAAAGAGGATCTGTCCCGATGCTATAATACTACCTTCTGATTATGAGACCTATAGCCTTATGTCTGTAAGACTTTTTGAAATATTAAGAAGATTCTCTCCAGTGGTTGAGGAATATTCTATTGATGAGGCCTTTGCTGACCTCACTGGCCTGAGAAGGATTTATCATTCTTCCTATGAAGAAATCGGCAGGAAGATTCAGGAGACCGTACACAGAGATTTAGGTATCACTGTATCAATAGGTATAAGCCTCACAAAGGTACTTGCAAAGATAGCATCAAAGCACAAGAAACCTGCAGGACTTACAGCCATACCAGGAAGGGAAATCCATCTTTATCTTAAGAACCTTCCGGTATCGGAGGTGTGGGGGATAGGACCTAACACATCAGCCTATCTTGAAAAACTGGGCATAAAGACAGCCCTTGAGTTTGCAAGAAAGGATGAGGCATTCATTAAGAAACATCTCTCAAAACCCTTTCATGAGATATGGCATGAACTGAATGGAAGAAGTATTTATCCTGTTGTTTCCGAAAAGAAAGAGAGCTATAAATCAATAAGCAAGGCAAGAACCTTCACCCCACCATCAGATGATAAGGAATTTGTCTATGCCCAGTTGTCAAGAAATCTTGAGAATGCCTGCATAAAGGCAAGAAGGTATAATCTTGCCGCAAAAAGGATAATACTATTTTTAAGAACTCAGGAATTCAGAGATGAAGCAATAGAGCTAAGACTCCAGAGAGCGAGTGCCTATCCAGCGGAAATACTGCCCCTTTTAAGGGAAGGATTCGAGAGGCTTTATAAACCTCATGTTCTTTACAGACAGACAGGTGTTATTCTTTCTGAACTTCAGGAGCAGATGCCGCTTCAGCCCGCATTATTTGAAGAACCCCTCATGATAGAAAAGATGGAAAGACTTTACAGTATAGTTGATCAGCTTTCTAAAAGATTCGGAAAGCATGTTATAATCCACGGTTCAAGCCTTGAAGCAATTGATACCCCCCAGCACCAGACAGAAAGGGGGACCATTCCCGAAAGAAAAAAAGAACTCCTTAAGGGAGAAAATTCGAGACAGAGGCTCGGAATACCACTGTTGAGAATAAAGAGTATCTAAAGGCTTCGCTCGCATCTGTAAGCCTATCAAAGATCCTTTACCGAAACTTCATGAAGCATTCCTTAAAGATGTACATCCCGAGCTGAACATCTTTTCTCTGCCTATCTTTTTCTTTTTAAAGAATTCTTTAACAGAGCATTATATCAAGGAAAAGTTATCTGTTAAAATATCCTCATGTTTCGAATCGATCTTCATGTCCATTCTAAACTGAGCGGTGATTCAGATTCTGAGCCTGAGGAGATAATAGAGAGGGCTATTGAGATAGGTCTTGATGGAATAGCCTTCACAGAGCATTATTCTTATGAAGCATCTGAACCAGTAGAAGTCCTGAAGGGGAAATACAGGGGAGATATATTGATCTTAAGAGGAGTAGAATTTTCCACAAAAGAAGGACACTGCCTTATCTTTGGATTCGATACTGATAAACATCTCAAGAAATATACACCGGTTGAAGAGGTGCTCACTATTGTTCAGTCATCAGGCGGGATTATTATCCCATCTCATCCCTTCAGGGGGGTAAACAGTATCGGGGAAAGGATCAGGAGCCTGAGAGGTCTTTTTGCAATTGAGGGATATAATGGCTATAACATGCATCCCTATAATGTAAAGGCAGTAGAGATTGCACAGGAGCTGGGTATTCCCTTCACCGGTGGTTCTGATGCCCATGAGCCCCATGAGGTTGGTCAGTGCTATACAGAATTCTTAGAGAGGGTTACTGAAGAAAACTTTATCACTCTCCTAAAAGCAGGGAGATACACTGGCAGGGATGTAAGAAAGATTAGCAGGATGGAATTTAATTTTTTGTAATCTCTATCACTGTTACCTCTGGTGGTGCAAAGACCCTTACAGGTGGACCCCATGTACCCGAGCCCCTGCTTACATATAGATAGCAACCGTTTATATCACTTAGACATCCTGAATCCCTCGGATAATACAATCTGGTTAATATGCTGAAGGGAAATATCTGTCCTTTATGGGTATGCCCTGAGAGCTGGAGATCAAAGAGCCCTCTTGATGAGTTATTAATAAGAGGCCTGTGTTTGAGAAAAAGTATAAAGCTCTCCGGTTCAAGACTGCCAAGGAGTCTTTCCTCATCCACATCTCTGTAAAGGCCATATACTTTTCCTGCAGTATCATCCACACCTGCAATACTAAGATTTAATTCAGGAAGATAGACAGCCTCTCCTCTTAAGACTGTAAAACCTGCTTTCTCAGTGAATGAGAGTGCCTGCTTCAGGCCTGCATAAAATTCATGATTACCGGTAATAGCATACTTACCGTAGGGAGGGTTTATCTCCCTAAAATGCTCACTAATACCATCAAGCCTGTCTATCTGGCCGTCCACAAGATCACCGGTTGAGACCAGGATATCAGGCTCTGCCTCTTTTATCTTGTTGATTATCCTCTTCAGCCTTTCATCCTTCACGATCAGGCCAATATGGACATCAGATATCTGGACAATCCTTAAAGGCCTTTTTATCTTACTGCTCTTAATCTCTATTCTTTCGGTCCTGATATTTAAGGCATCAATATAACCGTATATGGTGAGTGAAAGGGAAAGAAAGAGAGAAAGGTAGAAGGCTAAGGGTCTGAAGCTTGAAATTGAAGGGATAATCCTTTTTAAGATGAAAATAAAAGTATCAGAGGCAATGGAGAAAAAAGTAAAAAGGAATAAAAGGGCCATCCAGAGATAACCGATCCATGCCATAGAAATGGCAAATCCCTCAAGACCCTGTCTTTCAGAAAGCCTTATTATCAGAGGAGCAAAGGTCATGATGAGCATGAATAGAGCCAGTAGTACCGAGGGACCTGTGCTTAGAGAAAGATTATTTCTAACTTTAAGAAAGGCATAAAGATGCATGCTTCCGTATAGAGAGAAAAAGAAGATGAAGAAGAGGATCATGAGAAAATCCCGCCCATGATTTTTGTAACAGAGTCTATTTCATGTTCCTGAATGGTCCTTGCATCAAGAAAGAGCCTGTTATCCTTTATCCGTGCTATTAGAGGTGGATCAGAGTTTCTCAATCTCTCCTCAAGGAGATTGCAGGATACTTTGAGGGGTTTTACACTGACTCCCCATGTCTTCAGTTCAACCTCAGGAAGGCTACCACCACCTGCTCTCGAGTAATCCTCTTCAAGAAATAAAAGGGCATTAATATTCTTTAGAATATCTTCAGAAATGGACTCTGATTCTTCCGGTCTCTTTAATCTTTTGAATCCATCAATCCTCTGAAGTTTCTTTATCAATGCCTCTGCCCTTTTCCTGATACTTTCAGGCTTCTCAAGGAGCATCCTGAGTGTGGGAATATTCTCAATTGCCCTTTCCTCATCAAGGTATTCATAAAGAGTTGCCTCAAGGGCTGCAATGGTAAACTTATCAACCCTTACCACCCTTGCAAGGGGTGATTTCCTTATCCTTTCAATTAATTCCCTTTTCCCCAGTATTACACCTGCCTGAGGTCCTCCAAGAAGCTTATCACCACTGAATGTAACTATATCCACACCTGTTTTTAATATCTCCTGAACAGAGGGTTCTTCAGGTATGCCGTATTTTCTGAGGTCTATAAGACAGCCGCTTCCAAGATCAAATACAACAGGTATCCCCCTTGACCTGCCAAGCTCTAAAAGCTCTGAAGCAGAGACCTCCTGAACAAATCCTGATATCTTAAAATTTGACCTGTGAACCTTCATTATGAGGGCTGTGTTTTCATTTATTGCCCTTTCATAATCGTATAGATGGGTCTTATTTGTTGTACCAACCTCTCTTAATACTGCACCACTCATTCTCATAACATCTGGCATCCTGAAGGAACCACCTATTTCTACAAGCTCTCCCCTTGAGACTATAACCTCCCTGCCTGATGCAAGGCTATTGAGGGTTATAAATACTGCTGCAGCATTATTATTAACAACAAAGACATCCTCTGCTCCTGTTACCTCTTTGAGAAGTCTTACCAGATGAACATATCTCTTGCCCCTTTTTCCTTCTATAAGGTCATATTCAAGATTTGAATAGGACCTGGCAATCTGGATAAGATTCATCGTGGCCTTTGCTGAAAGAACAGACCTGCCCAGATTTGTATGTATCACAACACCTGTTGCATTTATAAGTGGCCTGAGACTTAACTCCGAGGCCCTTTCAAGCCCCCTTTCTATAAGGAATATGAGGTAACTCCTCAGGGATTCTCTTTCCTTGAAAAGACCCTTTCTGATCTCTTCTCTCAGAAAGGACAGGCTTTCTCTTATAACATTTACAACTATCGTCCGAGGATATTCTGAAAGCCATCTTACAGCCTCCTCTGATTTAAGAAGGCTATCAACCGAAGGAATATCTCTAAGAAGGACTTCAGCGTTCATAAGTTTTTAATTTTAACATTTTTTTATTGATGATTTTTTATGCCATATTCTTACTTGGCATTTATTATAAAAATACAGGCCTTGCCTGTTTACAACTCAGTAGGGGATTATAAAAGGCAAAGACCTATGAACTCGCTTTTTTTAAAATTTACAGATAAATCCTAAAAACCATTTTCGGTGGACCGGTACTATCGGATTAGATAAACCTACATGATTCACACAATACAAACAATCTATCCTGCACTGGATAATTATACACTTAATATAAGATGAATATTCCTCCTATGCTGAAGATTTAATGCAATAATAAAATTCTTACTTAAGCTGGTTAAATCCTTATAGTGATATAGAATATGAATAACTGTCTAATTTATTTAAGAATCAATACACACTATAAAAATTGATTTGGCCATATCCATGCCAGCACAATATTCAATGGAAGATTTACAGGTGTGAGACAAATATAAGTCTCCATTTTAATAGAAAACTTTCAAGGCTCTTCCAGACATTTTAAAGCTCTGCCAGTATACCTTGTTTTTCACAAGCTACCTGCATACTTATCTACCATGGCTATGTAATTAAGCAATCTTAGTCTAATTTTTAATTTTTTCTTGACTTTTAATATAAACATATGTAAATATATTTATATGAAGCAGATCATAAAACTCATGAAACTCTTTTCAGACCCTCTTAGATTGAGGATATTTATGCTCTTAACTGAAAGAGAACTGTGTGTCTGTCAGTTGATGGCAATAGTTGGGGCATCACAGCCCCTTGTCTCAAGAAACCTGGGATTATTGAGAGAAGCTGGACTTTTATCCACCAGGAGGGATGGAAAATTACTCTTTTACAGGATTTCAGAAGATCTTTCACAGGAGCAGAAAAAATTTATTAATAACTTAAAAGAGCTCCTTAAAAATGATCCACAGATAAGGACTGACAGACTGAGGATTGTAGAATGTGAAGAATTCCAGAAAAGGACAGGCAGATGTGATATGAATATATTAAAAAGATTCATGCAGGAGGTGCACGGATGATGAGAGTTGGGACTTATAAGAATAAATTTATTATTTATGTATTTTTTACAATAACTGTTATATTTTCTCCAGAATACCTCAATGCTGAGAAAGCCTACACCCTGAAAGAGGCTATTGAAATTGCTATTAAGGAAAATCACCATTTAAGGGCAGCAGGTATGAATCTGAGGGCTACTGAAGAGGATATATCAATTGCAAGAAGTTATCTCCTTCCACAGCTAAGGATAGAAGAGCGCTTCATGAGAACAGATAATCCAGCCTATGTCTTCTCAACAAAGATAAATCAGGAAAGATTCACCCCTAAGGATCTCATGGGTGCACCGGGGACATTCAATAATCCAGAGCCAATAAGCAATTTTCAGACTGTTCTGAGTGTGGAGATGCCCATTTATGTTAGAAGGGCATGGATAGGTCTTGAGATATCAAAAAGAGAGTACCAGACAGCGAGCAAAGAATTTGAGAGAAAAAAGGAGGAGATAGTCTTTGAGGTCATCAGAGCCTATCTCGGAGTTCGGACAGCAAAGGAATATGTGAATGTGGCTAAACTGGGTCTTGAAAATGCAGAAGAACATCTCAGGATTGCGAAGAAAAGGGCAGAGGCAGGGCTGGGGCTTCAGTCAGATGTTTTAAGGGCAGAGGTTGGAGTTGCCGATGCAAAAGCAAGACTCATTTCAGCAGAAAAGAATCTCATGATTGCAAAACGGGCACTGGGCTTACTCATGGGTCTTGATGAATCTGTCGATATTACAGATGGGATAGATTTTGAGCATGAACTCCTTGAAGAGTCCTACTATGTTGAGAGGGCGCTTCAGGGCAAAGAGATAAAGGCAATGGAATTAAGGTATGAAAATGCAAAGAGAATGGTGAGTCTGGAAAGGTCTGATTACATTCCCCAGATTGGTATAGGTGCGCAGTATGAGCTCGATGACCCAAATACACCCTTTGGTTCAGAAGGAAAGAGCTGGCAGGTAATGGCATTTCTGAGGTGGGACATATTCAGTGGTTGGAGGACAAGGGCAGCTACAAAAAAGGCTGAGTATAAATTAAAGGAGGCCGGTGAATACCTTGATGGATTAAAGAAATCAGTGAAGTTCAGGGTTCACGAAACATACAGCTCTGTACTCGAGGCAAGGGCAAATCTGGAACTTGCCCGTTCTGCACTTGAGGCTGCTCAGGAAGGCAGGAGACTTATAAAAATAAGATATGAAAACAACCTTGCAAGGATAGTTGACCTTCTTGACAGCCAGACAGCCCTTGATAATGCCAGAGCCCAGCTGGTTCATAAAGAAGGTTCCTATTATGAGGCAATAGCAAGACTTTTATTTGTTAGTAACATGATGGATGAGTTTATAAAGAACTAAGGAGGCAGATATGAAGAAGATATTAACTATACTTCTAACCTTAACCTCGGCACTTATCCTCATATCCTGTACCAAAAAGGATGAAGGAAAGCATTACAGACCTTTAGAGATAACAGGCATAGAGGTTAAAGAGGTAAAACCTCAGGAAATTGATGAAATCTATGATGTTTCAGGTACAGTGAGACCAAGGACCTCAACAACTATATCATCAAGAATAATGGGTGAGGTAACTGGCGTATATGCAATTGAGGGAGAAAGAGTAAGGCAGGGACAGTTGCTCCTCACTATAGATGACAGGGACTACAGTGAAAGGCTTGCTCAGGCAGAAGAGGCCTACCAGGAGGCACTAAAGGCCCTTGAAAGCGCAAGGCAGAACAAAAGACTTGCTGATATCACCTACGAAAGATATAAAAAACTCTACGATGAAAAGGCACTGACCCAGCAGGAGCTTGACCAGATTGAGACCCAGAAAGAGATCGCAACTCTTGAACTCCAGAGAATTGAGGCAATGGTGAGAAGGGCAAAGGCAGGTCTTGAAGAGGCAAGACTCATTTATGGATATACAAAGGTTGTATCACCAATAAATGGTATAGTGACAGAGAAAAAAGTAGAACTTGGCAATATGGTAATGCCTGGCACACCTCTCTTCACTCTTGAGGACAGTGAAAATTACAGGTTAGAGGTATATCTTGATGAAAGATTCACAGGGAAGGTAAAAAAGGGAATGAAGGTTCCTGTTTATATAGAAGCGAGAGCAGAAGCCCTGGAAGGCAGGGTATCAGAGATCATCCCAGCTGTTGACCCATTAACAAGAAGCTTCCTTGTAAAGATAGACCTGAGCAGAAAGGACCTTAAATCAGGTCTTTATGGAAGGGCAAGATTTTTAACAGGCAAAAAAACAGGCATACTGGTTCCAGAAAATGCGATTGTTAAGAGGGGTCAGCTCACAGGTGTATATGTTGTTGATAGCAGTGGAGTGATTTCCTACAGAATTGTCAGAACAGGTCCATCCTATCCTGAAAAGAGGATGGTAGAGGTTCTTTCAGGTCTTAATCCGGGTGAAAGAATTATAACTGTTGGTGTAGACAGGGCCATAGAAGGCGGAATCTATAAAAAAAGCTAAAAAAGTTGGAGGAACTTCATGGAGAGCATAGGAATATCAGGCTCGATAGCAAAGGCCTTTATAAAATCCAGACTCACACCTATTCTGGTTATAGCATCACTCCTTGCCGGAGTCTTTGCATTAATTGTAACTCCCAGGGAGGAGGAACCCCAGATAGTTGTTCCTATGATAGATATATTTGTGACATACCCCGGAGCCTCAGCAAAAGAGGTGGAGGATAGGGTTACAAGACCCATGGAGAAGTTCCTCTATGAAATAGAGGGTGTGGAGTATGTTTATTCAATTGCCAGACCGGGTATGAATCTCACAATAGTAAGGTTCTATGTAGGTCACGATATGGAAGAGGCAATAGTAAAGGTATATAACAAGCTCATGTCCCATTATGATCTCATACCTCCTGGTGTCTCCCAGCCACTTGTGAAACCAAAGTCCATTGATGATGTACCCATTCTTGCCTATACCCTATGGTCAGACAGATACAGCTCCTATGAATTGAGGCGCATTGCCCAGGAACTCTGCACAGAGATAAAAAAGGATCAGGATGTATCTGAAACCCACGTAATAGGAGGACAGAAGAGACAGATAAGGGTAATACTCAGTCCTTCAAGACTGAGGGCATACAATCTCTCGGCAGTGCAGATAATGCAGATGATCCAGACATCCAATGTGGTGATCCCATCAGGTTCACTGCAGGCAGAAAACAGGGAAATACTTGTAGAGACAGGTGGCTTCCTCAGAACTGCCGATGAAATAGGAAATGTGGTAGTTGGCACATTCAATGGACGACCTGTTTACCTCAGAAATGTGGCAGAAATCATTGATGGACCCGCTGAGCCTGAGACTTATGTCTTTACAGGATTCGGTCCTGGTATCAATAAAAAGGCTGAGGGACTGGCATTAAGACCCGAAGATTCTCACAAACTTTATGAATCAGTAACCATTGCTATAGCAAAAAAGAAAGGAACAAATGCAACGATTATTGCAAAGAGAATAGAGAAGAAGATCGAAGATCTCAGAGGAAAGCTCATACCACTTGATGTGAAGATTCTCGAAACAAGGAATTACGGAGAGACAGCAAAGGAAAAATCTGATGAACTCCTTAAACACATACTCATAGCCACCTTCTCTGTAGTCCTTTTAATAGCTATCACCCTGGGCTGGCGGGAAGCAGTAGTTGTTGCAGTTGCTGTTCCTGTCACCCTTGCCCTGACACTGCTCATCAATTATCTTTACGGATACACCCTGAACAGGGTCACACTCTTTGCGCTTATATTTTCCATAGGAATCCTTGTTGATGATGCCATAGTGGTTGTTGAGAACATCCACAGGCATTTTAAAATCCACAGGATAAGTCCACTCACAGCAGTCCTTGCGGTTGATGAGGTTGGTAACCCAACCATACTCGCTACATTCACTGTTATAGCAGCCCTTTTACCCATGGCCTTTGTATCAGGTCTTATGGGTCCGTATATGAGACCAATACCTGTTGGTGCATCAGCAGCCATGCTCTTTTCACTGCTTGTTGCCTTTATCGTGAGCCCATGGATGAGCTACATTGTTCTGAAAAATGTGAGGACTGAGACAGACATGAAAAAGAGGGAGAAAAACTTCTGGGCATATACAGAAGGATCCTCGGCCCTCTTATAGATAACTCAAAGAAGAGATACCTTGCCCTTGGAGGCGTGCTTGCACTCCTTGCTGCAGCACTTATGTTACTGCCTCTTAAAAAGGTTACTGTAAAAATGCTTCCTTTTGATAACAAGAGCGAACTCCAGGTCATAATTGACATGCCGGAGGGAACAACCCTTGAGGAGACCACAAGGGTTGCGATGGAGCTTGGAAATTATATAAAAACTGTACCAGAGGTTACAGACTATCAGATATATGCCGGCACCTCTGCACCCTTTAATTTCAATGGCCTTGTAAGACATTATTATCTTAGGACAGGACCGAATGTAGCTGACATACAGGTAAATTTTGTCTCAAAAGCAGAAAGGTCAAGACAGAGCCATGATATTGCAAAAGCCATAAGAGAACCACTAAATGAGATAGCAAAAAAATACGGTGCAAGGATAAAGATTGCAGAGATTCCACCCGGACCACCAGTTCTGAGCACACTGGTCACAGAGGTCTACGGTCCTGACCATAAAAGACAGATAGAGATAGCAAAAGAGATCATGAATATCTATGAAAAGACAGAAGGGGTTGTTGATACAGACTGGTATGTGGAGGATGACCAGGAAAAGATTGTCTTTGATGTAGATAAAGAAAAGGCTGCCTACCATGGTGTGAGCACCGATACCGTTGCCAAGAGTCTCAGGATTGCCCTTGGTGGTATGCCTGCAGGTCTTGCCCATGTAGTGGATGAAAAAGAACCCGTGGAGATATTCCTGAGGCTTCCTCTTGAAGAAAGAGCAAGGATAGAGGCCCTCAGGGCAATGACTGTCCCTACACTGAAGGGAAACATACCCCTAAGTGAACTGGTCAAGATCAAAAGGACAGCTGAGGATAAAGCCATATACCACAAGAACCTTCAAAGGGTTGTCTATGTAACAGGTGATGTGGCAGGAAAGGAAGAGAGCCCAGTTTATGCAATATTGAAGATGAAAAAGGCCATAGCAGAGCTTAAGATTCCTGAAGGTTACACAATAAAGCAATATTATACGAAACAGCCCTATCTAGAAGATAAGTATTCAATAAAATGGGATGGTGAATGGCATATAACCTATGAGGTCTTCAGAGACCTGGGCATTGCCTTTGGAGCAGTGCTAATTCTTATATACATACTGGTTGTTGCCTGGTTCAAGCACTTTGTTACACCACTCATAATAATGGCACCTATTCCACTCACACTTGTTGGAATAATGCCAGGTCACTGGCTTTTCGGTGCCTTCTTTACAGCAACATCAATGATAGGCTTCATTGCCCTTGCAGGCATAATAGTGCGAAATTCCATACTCCTTGTAGACTTCATCCAGATGGAATGGCGTGAATGTGGAAGTCTTAAAGATGCCCTTATAAAGGCAGGCGCTGTCAGGTTCAGACCCATTGCACTGACAGCAGCAGCTGTTGTGGTGGGATCCTTTGTGATGATCTTCGATCCCATATTCCAGGGCCTTGCGATAGCCATGATGTTCGGTGCAGTGGCCTCAACTGCACTGACCCTTATTGCGGTTCCTCTTCTTTACTATGAATACTTCAAGACAAGGATATGCCCTATAAAGGCAGAAGAACTTGAGGCAACTGAACCAAGAGATGAAATGACAGAAATCTAAAAAGGAGGTATTGAGATGTATATTGCAAAGACAGATTCCTGGTACCTTGAAAGGATAATATGGCTCATAGCAGGGATATTTATCCTGCTGAGTGTAATTCTAACAGTTATTCACAGTCCTTACTGGCTTATACTTACAGCCCTTGTAGGTATAAACCTTCTTGTTTTTGCATTTACAGGTTTTTGCCTGATGGCGAACCTGCTCTATGCCCTCGGTGCAAAACCGAGACTTCAGAAAGAATAAGGAGGCTGCATATGAATGATACAGTCTATCTATGTCTTGATTGCGGAAAGGTCCACTTCACAAAAGTAGAGAGCTGCTCTCTCTGTAGAGGAAAGAATATTACTGCCCTTTACCTTACTGGCATATATGGTGGCGGCGGCTGAAATCCCTGGGGATGCTGAGGTCTTCAGCATAAAAGCTCAGGGTCTTATCCGACCCTGAGTCTATAAATTTTTGTTTTTACTTTCTTGCTGAATTTTGTTAGAGTGATTCAGGAGGTTAGTATGCCTGTAACAGAGATTGAACTCTATGAGGTTCTGAAAGAAAAGGTTGGAGAGAAAGAGGCCAGAACTATCGTTGAATTTATTGATGCAAAGATCGAAAAAAGGATTGAAGAAAAAAGAGATTTCCTGGCTACAAAGGATGACATCAAAAAGCTAGAAGGAAGTATAATAGCCACAAAGGATGATATCAAAAAGCTAGAAATAGATATAAAAAGATTGGAAGGTGACATAAAAAAATTAGAGGGTGATATAAGAAAAGTTGATGAAGATGTAATAAAGATAAAAGAAGATTTAAAAGAGCTTAGAAAGGATGTCCAGAATCTTGAGGACAGACTTGAAGGAACAAAATCAAAAATTATTAAATGGATGTTTCTTTTCTGGATCGGTCAATTCGCATCATTGATAGCTGTTTTACAGATTTTCTTTAAAAGATAATTTCTAATAGATCAAATCTTGGGCATCTTCAATAATTTTCTTACATCACCCACACGCATGGTGATCTTTTTTGAATCAAGATATTCAAGAAGGGGTATAGCATATTTCCTTGTTGTCTGGAGCATATCTCTGAAATCTGACACTGTCAGTTCTTTCTTCTTAGAAAAGAACTCATTAAGTCTCCTGAAAAGTTCAAGATGGCTTTCCCGTGAAAGATAGAAAGAGTCATTTATCCTCTCAAGCAGCCCTTCCTGTTGAAGAAGACGCAGTATATCATCAAGCTTTCTGGCATCAATATTAATTGTCTCAGCAAGCTCCTCCTTAAATGGTGGCTGGAATGCTCCTCCTTTTATCATATTAAGAATCCTTTCTTTGAGTGCTGGATCAACAGCAGCTGTCCTGAATTCTCTAAGCCTCAAATACTCACCCTCCCTTATTATCTCAGGAGTCCTTTCTATTATGTAATCAAAAATCTTCTGCTCCATGCCTGAACCTGTCCTGAGTTCTTCTTTCTGAATACCCGGTTTAAGGGGATTTTTATTGTGAAATTCCCTGATGGTTTCTATAAATTTATTTTTTATATCCTCTATACTGGCTTTGTGGAAAAGCATACCATCTATCTCAACAACCTGTCCCTTTTCTTTTAGAGCCTTGAGGGCATTTTCAATATCTTTAAGCTCTCTGTTTATCCAGCCATAGAGTTCCTTTTTAGGAAAACCTTTTGACCTCTTTACCTTCAGGGCTATCTTTTCTTCAAGCTCGGCGCTTTCAAAAATTGGTAATTCATCCTTTAATTCAGGGTATCTCTTTCTTGATGGATAGGGATCAAGAACCACTCCACCACCAATTGTATCAAGTGGTGATATTCTTCTTATGACAAATCTGTCCTCTGCTGAGGTGATTACGTCCCTGTCAAGTCTGAGCTGCGCATAGGCATTACTGCCTGGCTTAAGCTCATCCCTGTCAAAGAGAATAAGCCTTGCGATCGCCTCTGATGTCCATATATGAAGATGAACAAGACTCCTGTTTTTAATAGCCGGTGCATCTTTAAGAATTTCGATCCTTACATTAAGCAATCTCGTTGGCCTGAATGTATCTGGCCTTGCCACGATATCACCTCTTTCGAGCTCTTCCTTTTCAACCCCCTGAAGATTGAGGGCAAGCCTCTGGCCTGCAAAACCTTCTGTAATGGATTTTCCATGACTCTGGATACCTCTTATTTTTGTCTTTAATCCTGAAGGAAGGATCTCTACCTGATCATCAACCCTCACTGATCCTGATATTGCTGTTCCTGTAACAACAGTACCGAAACCCTTAAGTGTAAAAACCCTGTCCACAGGTAATCTGAAGGCGCCTCCTGAGGGTTTCTGGGGAACCTTAAGAGCAATCTCCTTTATCTTTTCTTTAAGGAGTTCAATATTCAAACCGGTTTTTGCTGAAACGGGTATGATATCAGCACCTTCAAGAAATGACCCTTTCAGAAATTCCCTTATCTCCTCCTGAACAAGCTCAAGCCATTCTGGCTCAACAAGATCAGCCTTATTTAGGGCAACCAGACCAGACTTGATCTTAAGTAGATTGCATATAGCTAGATGC
Source organism: Thermodesulfovibrionales bacterium (assembly GCA_026417875.1). Taxonomy (NCBI): domain Bacteria; kingdom Pseudomonadati; phylum Nitrospirota; class Thermodesulfovibrionia; order Thermodesulfovibrionales; species Thermodesulfovibrionales bacterium. Next base: position 21,080 of record JAOACK010000011.1, read on the forward strand.
TCCCTGCTTTGTGGCATTATTCCCTCATCAGCAGCAATAACAAATAAAACCATGTCAATTCCTGCTGCACCGGCAAGCATGTTCCTGACAAGTCTCTCATGTCCCGGCACATCAACTATTCCAACAGTAAGACCATCTGGATAATTGAGATAGGCGAAACCAAGGTCAATTGTTATACCCCGCTCCTTTTCCTCCTTGAGCCTGTCAGGATCAATACCGGTAAGAGCCTTTACAAGACTGCTTTTCCCATGGTCAATATGACCTGCTGTGCCGAGAATTATGTGCGGCATGAGTTATCTTTCTCCTTTTTTCTGACCCTTATAGTTTCCTCAATCAATCTTATGACAAGGTCTTTTGGTCTTCTTGAACTTATACTTTCATACTTCTGATCTGGTGCAAGACTAGATCAAATCCAAAATTTCCTTCCTTCTGCAGTAAGAACCTCACTCATTGTTTCATCCCCTTTTGAAAATAGATAGACCAAAAAGATTTGAAAATTCTTAATTTTTTTCTATTAGGCTCTGTATCTCTAATTAAAAAATAAAATTCCTTGGTCATACTGGCACCTTGTAATAAGGCAGCAAATTACTTACAAGAATTGCCTTTAAGCCGTGCTTTCTTAAAACCATAAATAAGCTTTTCAAATAACGATTCATCAGGGGACATATCTTATTGCCAACCTTTTTACTTAATGAAAAACATTCTTCCCTATTTTCTATCATATAAGTATATTTCTTACTATTAGATAAAGGTCATGAATATATATAAGGATAGAGTTCCCGAAGCTTTTTCGGTCCTGAAAAATTTTTGAATAAATTTCTCATATCCCTGAGTTTTAATACTTTTTTAATCTCCTTCAGTCTCTTTTAAAGATTTCAGGTATTTTGTATGCCTAACTAAATGAGATATCTTTTCTCTTCCCTTTATATTGCATGGTTGATTCATTATATCACATGAAATAAAGCTATGTTATAATATCTTCCGGAGAGGTGGCCGAGTGGTTTAAGGCGGCGGTCTTGAAAATCGCTGTAGGGTTACACCTACCGGGGGTTCGAATCCCTCCCTCTCCGCCATAGGATTCAAAAAAATTCATACAGGAGGTGTATTATGCCTGTGTATGAATTCAAGTGTGAAAAATGCAATGAAACCTTCTCACTTACCATGTCAATCAAGGAAAAAGAAAAGGCAGAGATTAGCTGTCCAAAATGCAAATCAAAAGATGTAAAACCTGTATATTCTGGGTTCTTTGCTGTCACATCGAAGAAATCTTAGTAAATGTTACTTTTAGAGTTTTTAGAAGCTTAATCTAGTTAAATAAGTTATAAACTTTTTTACAGATTAGTCTTTCCTGCCCATCAAACTGTGTCAAATAACTCACAGAAAAGCGTCAAAAAACGCACTTTTTCACAAGATATAATTTTTTTCAATAAAGTCAGCTAGTTATAATTTAAATTAAAGGCACATAATTTGCTAAGCCATTAAATAAATGGCAAGGTCTGCCGATTATAAAAGAAATCAAATCCTTAAAGGAAAGGAGGAGGAGATGAATACATGGCGAATCTTTTTATTAGTTATCTTTTGTCTTATCTATTCAAGAGTCTATGCCTACGAACTTAAATTTGACTCCTCAACCCAGCTCCTCTGGGGCGATGACCTTCTTGGTGACAGTCAGACAATTATAAGTCAATATCTAAGATTCAACATGAGTCCTTCTGATCATAGCAGATTCAGGATATCAGGTTATGGAAGGATATGGGATAACTTCGGGGATACTACTTTGAGAGAGACGGATGAAGTAAGGGGAAGGCTTTACTATCTATATCTTGATTTTCTTGCAACCGAAAATCTCTCCTTCAGGTTTGGAAGGCAGTTCGTTAACTTCTCAGCCGGTTCATCTCTCATGGATGGCTTAAGTGCAGACATAAAAAATATCGGACCTTTAGGAATAACCTTTGCAGGTGGAAGAGATGTTAAGTTTTCTCTTGATTCTGAGCATTCAAGGTTTGGAAATTATTTCGCAGGTTTAGATATTCATCTTGAAAATCTCAGATCCCTGAGGTTAGGAGCAAGTTATGTACGGAAATATGATGAATGGGATCTGGCAAGGGAAGAGTTCGGTCTTAACTTCAGATATTTGTACAGATACGTAAGCCCTTATGCAGAGATAAGATATGATAACCTTTCTAAAACGATAGATGAGGCAACAGTAGGAGCGGACATTTTCCCTTTATCTGATCTTATGCTTAAGGCAGAGTTCTACCATTCCTATCCCACCTTTGATTCCACCTCAATATACAGTGTCTTTGCGGTTGACAGATATAATGAGTATCTTCTTAGAGCTGAATACAGTCTTGAAGCACCTGTCACGATATACACAGCTTACGTAAGGCAGACCTATGAAGACAGCGACAGTGCTGATAATTACATTATCGGTGCAAGGCTCTATCCCCGGAAATATTTAAAACTCGACTCCTCCATTAATTACAGAAATGGCTACGGCGGTAATATATGGGGTTTTGAGATAAAGGGAGACTACGAAGTAAATGAGAAACTCATGCTCGCTGCCGGCATTCAGTATGATTCTTACAGACGACCCGATTTTTCAGAAGAAGACTACGACTATGCCCAGAGATACTGGATAGGTGGTAAATGGAAAATTGGTAAGACCTCCTCTTTACTGCTGAGAATTGAAAACAATGTTAATGAGAACTTTAATAGTAGACCTATGGGAAGAATTGCATTAAATATGAGTTTTTAAGAAAGGAGGCAAGGGTGAAGAGATTAAATATATTAACAATTATTCTGTTAATCTTCGGCTCTGTTTCACTGATTTTTGGCCTTACAGACCACAGGGAATTTGCTAAGATGGAACTCAGGGACTGCAAGAATTGTCATAGAACAAGCGGTGTGCCTGAAACCCATGGTTCCTTCTGGTTTGAGGAACACAGAATATATGCAGAAAAATACCCTAACAACTGTAAGGACTGCCATGACCAATCCTTCTGTCTGGACTGCCACACGGGAGGTGGAATCGACAGGGATCTTCACGTATCCACATCAGGTCCTGATTACATGCCAAAAACTCACAGAACAGACTTTAGAGAGATTCATCCCATAAAAGCAATGGATGACCCTAGGTCCTGTTACAGATGTCATGACGCAAGAAAGTTCTGTAATGAATGTCACTCAAAGTTCAGACCTGCTGACCTAAGGATTCTTTCTCACAGAAGGGGATTCTCAGAAATAGAAGTAAGTAGCGGAGGCCCTAAACATTCAACCTTTACTCCTGCACAGTGCCAGGTATGTCATCCTAACAGTCTACTTCCTAAACATCAGTGGTCATCAGCCCATGCAAGAGAGGCAAGAAAGAATCTTATCTCTTGCCAGACCTGCCATCCTGATGGAGATGTATGTCTTAAGTGCCACAGTGCAAAAACAGGACTGAGGATAAACCCCCATCCTGAGGACTGGGGAAAGATTAAAAACAGACTCAGGGATGCAAGTAATGAAAGGACTTGCATCAAATGTCATTAAAAGGAGGTGCTTATATGACAGGATTAACAAAAATCTCGGTATCAGTAATTTTTCTTTTTCTGTCATTGTCTCTATTAGCAGGTTGTGGAAGCAGTACAAAAGAGGCCGGACCAGAGGCAGAGGCGGGTATTGCCCATATTGGATTTACAGAATGTTATAACTGTCACGCAGATGCAAAAAATCCTGCAAGCTTCCCTGTTGCTTTCGGAGACAGTAATTTAGGACCTGGCAAAGAAGGATGGCTCAACGGACCTCACGGAAACAATGAATCCTATAACACAACCACACACCAGAAATATGACATCTATCCTGACAACACCGGCTTTCCTTTCTATGCTTTTTTCTCGGATTCCACCTGTGCTACCTGTCATGATCCCCTTGGAGACGGTAAAAGGATATCAAAATTCTTTATTGCAACCGGCGTTGATAAACTGGGCAGAGTTGACAGACCTGTTATAGGATGTGAATCCTGCCACGGACCGGGTGGAAATCACTATGGCCTTGGTCCCATGCCTTACCCAAAACCGGATTTTAACAGATGCGGTCAGTGCCATAACAATACATTTCCGGCAAATCATCTGCCCTTTCATCCAGAAGGAGATAACATTCTTGAAAATTACAAAGCATCAGGCCATGCAAAGTCAATTAATTCTCACACATATGTTTCTGGAAGCACAACTGATGTAAGGGCAAGATGTTCAAGATGCCATACAGATGAAGGAGCTAAGAGATATATTACAGCTGTGAGCGGTACCGCAGATTATAATACAATTAAAAGTATACTTGATCCTCTTCCAAATATCCTTAATGCCTCGAATGTTCAGTGCAGGACCTGTCATGATGGTCACAATACCTTAAGGCTTCTCGGTGAAAAAGATACAACTTTACCATTAACCTGGTCAGCAGAGTTCAAGACATGCACAACCTGCCACCAGCTCTTAAAAGCTGATGGTACACTTCAGGACCGTGGTTATCACACTCCTTATGATAAAAGTGGCACACAGGTAAACCCTTTTGGCAGTATAGAGGAGATAATTGCAGATACCCATTATGATGACCCTAGTACACCTCAGTGTGCAGGAGGCAATTGTGCTACAGGCGACTTTGTAGCAGGCACTGGCGGCATTGAGGGCTATATTGTCAATCCCTCAGGTAACCACAACGGACTGCCAGGCAATCAGAATCAGGGCATATGCTCAGACTGCCACAATCCCCATAATAGCGATTTAAGTATCCACAAGCAGTGGGCTAGATCTGCACATGGAGGACACATACTTGAAAAGAAGGAAGGAGCAACAAATGTCTATACTGCTTCAGTAACACGTGATGATGCACCTGGCTGGGTATACTATAACTGGAAAAGATCAGGTAGAGCCGCATGTCAGAGATGTCATACATCAACAGGTTTCAGAAACTTTGCCAACAGTCCATCAACTTACAACCCTGCAAATAACTTTTTTATAGCAACTCAGGGTCAGTCTGAGCTACTTTATTGCTGGGCCTGTCATACTGACAATGTAGGAGGCCTTAGGGATCCCGGACAACTTACCTTTGTCTACACTAATAACGCCACAGTAACATATCCTGATGTAGAAGGCTCAAATATATGTATGGCGTGCCATACAGGAAGGGAAACAGGTGACAGTATAAAAAATGATCCTGATGCAGATGGTATAAGAAGCTTTATAAACTCTCACTATCTTGCAGCAGGTGGCACAGTATTTACTACCACAGGATATGAATACACAGGTCGTAATTATAACAACGTAACATTCTATGCCCATGATAAGATTGGCTTACCAGCTGCACCTGGCACCGGAACAAACGGTCCATGTGTTGGATGTCATATGATTTCAGACAACAGTCATCTGTTCATGCCTGTTGAAAAAGATGAATCAACAGATACAATTACTTCCATAACATCAAAGATCTGTATAAAATGTCATACCGGAAACTTTGCCCTTACCCCTGCCAAGCTAAATCAAGAAAAACATGAATATGAAGCAGCTTTAGAGGTTCTCAAGGCAGCTCTTGCATCTAAAGGGATTTTCTTTAGAAATGCCTTTCCTTACTTCTTTGTAGATACAAATGGAAACGGAATCCTTGAACCAACAGAAACAATAGCTTATACAAACTGGGCAGGTCCATATGGTTTTACATACTGGAAGGATACAATGGGAGCAGCCTTTAACCTGAACCTGCTTATCCATGACCCAGGTGGCTTTGCACATAACCGCTTCTACGTAAAGGCTTTGATATGGGATTCTATTGATTTTATTGATAATGGCAATCTCGACCATTCTGTACCTTCAACAATCACAGCTCTCACAGCTGATCCTGATAACCTCGATACCACAATAGATAGTGCCACTGCAGCTGCAGCCTCTGCCTATCTGGGTAATTCAAGACCTGGAGATCCCAATAGACCATAAGAAATAGGAATTTTACCAAGATAAAGCCCCGAAAATTCGGGGCTTTATCTTTTTGTAAAGATTTTTAAAGAACTCCGCTCAAACTAATTCCAGCCATCCAGTATCTGAATCCTGCTTGAGCACCGGCTGCATAATCACCACCCTCTGCACTTAATTCAATCGAAAAATTATTACTGATTGTATATCCAAGGGTCACTGAGCCACCTGCAAAAAAATCCTCTGTACGCTGGTTATATCTTCTGAATGATTGATGGCCTCCGTAGGGTTCGATAAAAAGATATAGCCCTTCTTTTGAGAACTGAAGAGATAAAAATACCTGATGGGATATAAAATCCTCTGGATCAAAATACCCACCTTTTGTCTGTTTTTTAAAGTCAAGATACCTCAATCTGTAACCGGTGCTAATTGACGGGTTGCCTCTGAGAAGCATGTATCTCAATCCTCCCTGCAGATCGTGAGAATAATTGCTGTCAGAATAGTCCCTGAACCTGTAAGCTCCCTCTAATGACAGTCTATGTGAAAGTGGTCCTACAATCCTAATACCTGTCTCTGTAAATTTAATTTCTCTCTCCATAAGAAGTGCCGTATCAGTCATTACATCTCTTGTAAGATTTAGGGAGACTGAGATCTTTGTAAGCTTAATATCTGCCTTAGCGCTGCCAGTTAATACAGTTGATGGATCTTTATTCTCAAGGTTGGTTATTCCAGCAGATACACTCAGAGCATAACTTTCATAATCCTTAGATAACCCTACACTTAATGAATGGGCCTCGTTTTCAAACTTATTGTCCTCTGCTAGAGTTAATCTGTAATGAGTATTAAATCTCCACAGTCCCCTTCTCACATTTATCCCGATAGTATACCTGCTTACTATACTGTCATCAGAATCACTGTAATAACTGTAGCCCATATGGATTCTCGGACCTTTCACATTCTTTAGATATGCCTTAAGCTCTGAAAGGTCCTTTTCCTGATAGGGATAGGATGGCTTTAAAAGTTTTAGACTCTCCTCTGCTGCATCCATCTCACCAATTGCTGCAAGAGAATAGGTAAGTCCAAGGCGTGAATCAAAATCATCTTCCTTCTCAAGGAGATTATTATATATCTCTATTGCCCTCAGATGATTACCTTTCCATCTAAGTGCATTGGCCTTTACAAGAAGGGCATCCCTGTTTTCAGGCTCCTTTTTGAGCACACTGTCAATTTCATTTAATGCATCATCCAGCCTGCCCGACCATGACAGAACCCTTGCATAATGGATTCGTGCATTTAAACTATCTGGATCTTCTGAAAGAATGTATTCAAACTCCCTCAAGGACTCCTCTAACCTTCCTGCCCATGATAGCCTTATTGCCATCTTGAGTCTTTCGTCAATGCTAAAAATTTCCCTCTTTAATGTAAGGGCTTTTATGTATGCCTCTGATGCACTTTTAAGATCATCTATTGCCGTATAATAATCTCCTATTTGCTTATAAATAATGGCCTTTTTAACTCCATCCTTGTTTTCTTCTGCTGCTTTTTTAAGGTCTGTACCTTCGGCAGAAGAACTCACTAGAAGAACAATCAAAAGAATCAATATCCTTTTCATGTATATCTCCTTTTATTTAACATAGAAGACCTTCCCGTTATATAACCTATATACTCCTTAAAGGAAAAAAGATCAATTTTATTATTAATATTCAATCTCGGAACTTTGTGAAAATTTTTTCCTTTTAAAAAACCTTCCTCAGAAGTTAATATATACTTAAATCCAGCCTCTTTTAATAACGGCAGCGCTCTTTCATTGTATAAGCCATAAGGCCAGGCGAATATGTCAGTCTTCTTACCGGTTTCTGAATAAAAAATATCCTGAAAGATCAATAAATCTCTTTTAAATTCCTCTTCATTTAAGCTCTGCATACCTCTTTTAAAATGAAGGTTATAGGTATGACATCCTAAATCTACGAGTCCGCTTTGGAGCAAATATCTGTATTCATCCCAGCTCAGCACAGGCCGGTTGCCACCGAGGTTTATGTAAGAGCCTACATATACTCCGATTATATTTACTGTTGCCTTAAAATTATATTCCTTTAAAAGGGGAAAGGCATAATCCATTAAAGATGCATAACCATCATCAAAGGTTATGATGATACCCTTACGTTCATCGCCTTCTAAAAAACTTTCCACATCTCTAAAAGTTAATGAGACGTAACCGGCTGAATACAGCCATTCCATCTGGGCTGAAAAAAGAGCTGGTGAGATAGTATAATCATCATGAAAATCTTTCGAAATATCATGATAAAGAAGTACAGGTATCTCTTTCTTGAAATACAAAAAATCTGAAAAAAGAGGTGCAGCAAGAAGTGAACCACTTAATTTTAAAAAATTCCTTCTTGTTATGGAAAACCTCATGGTGAATCAATCCTTGATAAAAATTCTTTGATCTGCGAATAACCTTCTTTAAGATAAAAATGAAACACAGGAACATCCCATTCGTCCCAGGAATAAGTCCTGACATTTTCAGCCTTCAGAGGATGCGGTAAGGAATCAGTAATATTATTTTTAAGACCTGTTTTTTCAGCAATGATATGACCTCTGACAGGTTTATAAGATAGAACGATTATTCTTATACCATCAGTTTTTCGAATCTTATTTTCCTTTTCCATCCACAATACCATTCTTGAGCTTGGATCAGTAAAGTTTATTAAGCTCCAGGGTATTCTGAGTTCTATCATATTATCTCTGTAATAAAAGTCTGCCAAAGAATTATAGTCACGGCTTTCATTACAGAGTGTTCCAAATCTTAAATTGCTCATGGAATAAACACGAGATGGATAAAATTTGCTTCCATCCTTGCTTATCCTACGATTATTGGTTTTATTCTGCATTATAACCCAGGAACCCTGTTCCGAAATAAGGGGTCTCACTTCATTATTAAGATATCGGTCATAGGAGTGGCATACAAGTATTCTGCTCTTTTCCTTTCCTGCAAGATGTATTAGAAACTTTAATCCAACAGGACTTAAGAGTTCTGTATTGAAAGGCAAAAGAAATTCTCCATATAAAGGATCACATGTATCTAGACCAATAAGATAATTACTTTTCTGAAAATCTACAGCACCCTTTGTTTCGATAAGTACATACAGAAAACCCTCATCATGCTGAACAAGAAGTCTTCTTAACATTCTTGATTCATCCGAACCATCATGGAATTCAAATATAAGCCCCTCCTTTTTTTCATAAAGGACTGTTGCACCCTTCCATTCTTCTTTATTTCCGTAAAGATTTACCTTTTTACCCGGATAACCTGGATAGGCAGCCAGAAGACCATAATTTTGCTCAGGATCCAGAAAATTGAACCACAGGGGATTTCTATCGGGAGGCAGCTCATAAGGTAAAAAAACCCAGTTTCTCTTATACCATTCATCAAACCAGCTAAAAATTATACCACCTGCCATTCCTGAATGCTCTATTGATTTCATCAGAATCGAATTTATTTCACCCTGTTTTAATTCATCATGTCCTCCCTGATTCCAGCCTCTGCTATGCCAGTGAGCACTTTCCCTGCTACTGGGTACTCCAAATTCACCGATAAGAACAGGCAGATTCTCATGATATTTTTTTAGCTCCAAAAGATAATTTAAATAAGTATTGTCTGTGTGGACATAATCATTATTCATAAAATCCGGATAATAAGGATAAATATGATAGGTAATAAAAAAGCCATTACCCGTCACTGATTTTACTCCGGACATATCCATGGATTCCATGTCTTCATTTTCGTTACAGATTCCTTTTTTCACGTTTATACCCTGCAATATCAATTCATCCTCATAATTTGACTCCGAAGGATGAATGATCGGATCAAGAGTTGGCCAGGTCACTACAGATACCGGATGTGATACTTTATATTTATCATATTCATAGCTCTGCAGAAAATCACAAATTTCTGTTACCCATATTTCAAAAGGTGCTCCATTATTAATCTTCAAAAAATTTCCCTTATAATCTTTCTTTACCCTGCCATATCTTTCATTAAATCCCTTTACAGCACAGGACTCCCATTCTCTGCCAAATATAAAAGCAGCTGTGTAATTCGACACATCAAATATGTACGGTCCGCTTGGATATCCAGGACGTTCAGGAAGTGTTGCATCACCATATACTACTGATAATGCGTCTTTTATATTTGACCTTACGTATTGCATGTAATTTTTATTATAGAAATCATTATTTTCAGGCAATTCGACCCATATCCCCTGAAAGAGATAGAGTTTCTTTTCTGATTCCTCATTGTACTGATAAAGGGCTTCATAAAAGCAAGGTGGATGAATGGTGTAAATCCTGATTGAATTAAATCCAAGTTCAGCAATCTGTTTAAACCATTTAAGGTAGGTACCTTTTTTTATTGGATATTCCCCTGGAAAATAACCTGGCAACCCAAGGCCTATATTTATTCCTTTTACAAAAAATTTACACCACCCTTTCTTATAAATTTCCAGATAATCCTTACCTGTCCTGAATATAGAGTCTTTTTTTCTATCAGCTTCTTTTTTGATATCATTAATATTTTCGGTCATTACGATGTAACTGATAATATCCTTATTATCGGGTTCCAATTCAAGAGCTTTATAAAATGCCCACCTGGCTGTCTTAAAATCTCCAAGTTTATAATGGGCTATGCCAAGACCTAAAAAATTTTTTGCATTCTTTTTTTTCAGCAGTGCTCTCCTGAAAATATTAATTGCTTCCTGGTAATCATTCCTGCTTATAGCTATAAAACCCAGTTCTCCGTAATCCATTTTCTACCCTACTCCTTACGGACTTTATTTTCTGACATGTTCCCACCTTCTCTCTCTAAAGAAGTAATAAAGGGTTGCCTGGAATCTGAAGAAAGAATTTAACTGTCTGTAGCCAAAATTTTCAAGAACTCCATATAGAAGAAGTCTAACAAGATGGTCCCATCCAGGGTACCTTCTGTATGTGAGCTCCTCAAGAAATACACCTGTTGTGGAGAGAAATATCCCGTATACAATTGCCAGAAGGAGAAAAAGTAAAAAATACTCTGTGCTCAGCATACCAAGTATATAGGAAAGGGGCACTACCAGGTAGCCGAGAAATTCCACAACAGGTCCGAACATCTCAAAAATGAGATAATAAGGAAAAACAAAAAGACCGATTCTTCCATAGTATGGATTGAATATCATCTTTCTGTTTTCTATAAGTGTCTGCATGAGACCCATATGCCATCTCCTTCTCTGTCGAGCCAGTGCCTGTACGGTCTCGGGAACCTCTGTCCAGCATATGGGATCTGATATGAACTTAATCCTGTAAGGTTTTTTGTTCCTTCTGTGATATTCATGAAGCCTCACTATAATTTCCATATCCTCAGCAAGATGTTTTGTATGAAAACCACCTGCAGAAATAACTGCATTTTTATTAAAAAGTGAGAACGTTCCTGAAAGTATCAGTATCGATTGAAGGGCATCCCATCCCACCCTTCCAAAGAGAAAGGCCCTTAGATATTCCACTATCTGAAATATAATAAGACCCTTATCAGGAAGGCTGACCTCTCTTACAATGCCCCTTTCTACCCTGGAGCCATTGAGCACCCTTACCACACCTCCACAGGCAACAACAGGTACAGTACTTTCAATAACAGGTATCATTAACCTTATCAAAGCGTCTGGTTCCAAGACGGAGTCAGCATCTACAGTGCATACATATGGTGACCTGCTCACATTGATACCGCAATTAAGGGAATCAGCCTTTCCACCTCTCACCTTATCTATCACAAGAAAATTGGGCATCTCCGGATTATAATAAAAAGCCTTCACAGGAGCGGTCTTGAGGATGTCTCTGTAAACCATATCTATCTTTCTCAAATTAAATTTATTAATTAATAAATCAAGGGTACCATCATCAGAGCCATCGTTTATAACAATTACATCATAAAAGGGATAATTAATAGAGAAAACAGACTCAAGGGTGCGTAATATAACATCCTTTTCATTATAGGCAGCAATTAATATAGAAACAGGTGGTGTTTCTGGTGAATAATTTATTTCCTTTACAGGGGCATATTTTAATTTCTTTATATACTTGATTATCACGGCAATTGATATTGAAAGAAGGACAGAGTAGAGCAGATTAAAAACACCGTAATATATACCTACAAAATAATTAAATCCGATTATTAATGCCCCAATTATCTTCATACAGTCCTTTCCTCGAAAAGGCCTTTTAATTCTTCTCTGACAGGACCGCCAGCTGATTTTAAATATTCCTTTAAGGGGGTTGAGAAACCAAGCCTGTTCATGATATTTAATATCTCCCTTGATTTAATCCTGATATCGCTTTCAGGTACTGTAAGATTATGAATAAGAATACTGTAGAGATCTGTCTTTTCTATCTCTTCACAGAGTATTTCCATTGCATAGCGATCCCTTCCATTAAGAACCCTCAGTATCACATCAAGACCTGCCTCTCCTTTTTTTGCAAGAGAAGCGGCAGCTGCATTTCTCACATAACGGTTCTCGTCAAGAACCAGCCTCTCTAAAAAATTCATAATATCCCTTTTACCGTTGATAGTACCGAGAATCTTTGCCACATGAACTCTTACAAACCAGACAGGATCCCTTGCAAGAGTTAATACCTTCTCTAATGCACTTCCATTTAAGATATTAGAAAATTTTTCTAGAATCTTCAGTGCCTTTGACCTTACCTCTGGATCAGTATGATAGAGATTATCAAGAGCAAGTTCTGCGGCTCCTACATTATTCAGATGGCTGAGGGCATCAAGGATTATGGCTAGTACCTTCGAATCAGAGATGTTTCTACCATACCGGATTAAGAGAAAACTTCCTTTTTCTCCAAATTTAATCAGGGCTGTCTCTATACTTTTTCTAGTTACAAGCCATCTGCTGAAAATTTCCTGGAGGTTATCAAGTATAGCTGCAAGGGCTTCCAAAGAACCAATATTTGCAAGTGCCCTTATGGAAACAGAAATTATTTCTTTGTCTTGAGTGTTAAGCATGGAGCTTATTCTATTAACAGCACTATCAACTCCTATCCTCCCAAGTTTATCAATAGCTGTAGACCTTTTAATCCTGTTTTTTTTGAGCAGCATACTCTCATAAAAACTAACATAACCGAGCCTTATAAAGAGTTCTTTTATATCCTCAGGATATCTTTCCTGAAGTTTAAAAAGGATATCTTCAATTGCATGGAATTTTATTGACCCCGGTGTCGAAAGCAGGCTGTTTATTGCAGGAATTATATCTCTGTTCTCAAGTGCCTGTTCAAGGATTTTAAGATAATAGGACCTTATCCCGTCCATCTCCCTGTACTTTCTTGCATTTGTAATCCGCCTAAGAACAGCAAGAGAGAATAAAACAAGGATAAAAAAAAGTATGATTACCACAACAATAATAATAATCTTCTGCAACATAATAAGAATAAACTATCAGCATTTCCTTTTTCTGTCAAGCGGAATATATTTAACTCAGATTAAAAAAATTACTTTATAATATTACATGGCAAAATTTGTTGATTATGCAGAGATATATGTTAAAGCTGGAGATGGAGGCAATGGCTGTGTGAGCTTCAGGAGAGAAAAATATGTTCCCAGAGGTGGACCTGATGGAGGTGATGGTGGAAGAGGAGGTCATGTGATTGTTAGGGCCTCTCAGGACCTAAATACCCTTCTTGACCATAAATATAAAAAAACCTATAGAGCTCAAAGAGGAGAGCATGGAATGGGCAAAAAGATGCACGGCCGGGATGGTGAAGATACAGTAATACTAGTGCCAGTTGGTACGGTAATAAAGGATGCAGAAACGGGTGAATTGATTGCTGACCTTGACTCTCCTGGCAAGGAGGTGATAGTCGCCAGGGGTGGCAGGGGAGGTCTCGGAAATGCCCACTTTGCGACCCCAACAAGGCAGGCTCCGAGATTTGCTCAGAAAGGTGAAAAGGGTGAAGAAAGGAGGCTTATACTCGAACTCAAACTTCTTGCTGATGTAGGATTGATAGGCCTGCCCAATGCAGGAAAATCCACATTTCTTAAGGCGGTCACTTCAGCAAAACCCAAGATAGCCCCTTATCCTTTCACGACACTTACACCAAATCTCGGAGTTGTTAAAACAGGAGATTATAAAAGCTTTGTCATAGCTGATATTCCCGGACTAATTGAGGGTGCCCATGAGGGTGCGGGACTGGGACACCAGTTCCTAAAACATGTAGAAAGGACAAAGATCTTACTCCATCTTGTTGATATAGCAGAAGATGCGACTGATCCAGTAATGGCCCTTGAAACAGTTAACAGAGAACTCATGCTTTACAGCCCCCTTCTCATTGAAAAACCACAGATCATATTAGGAACCAAGATGGATATAGCAGGAGACGGAAGGAATCTTGAAAGATTAAATGCTTACTGTAAAGAGAAGGGTCTTGATTTTTTCCCTGTCTCTGCTCTCACGCACAAGGGACTTGAATCTGTTATAAAATATGTAACAAAGAAACTCTATGCGAATAGTACTGAAAATAGGTAGTAACATAATAACACAGGCTCTCCGTCTTGATGAGGAGCGTATCTCTTCTATTGCAGAAGAGGTGTCAGGGCTCTGGAAGGAGGGTCATGAGGTTATTATTGTCTCCTCAGGAGCTATTGCTGCAGGAATGGGCAAATTAGGCCTTTCTGAAAAACCTAGGGAGATAGAGAAGAAACAGGCAGTTGCTGCTGTAGGACAGTCTGCCCTTATATGGGCCTATGAAAAAGCCTTTTTAAAGCACAGTCTTAAGGTTGCACAGATTCTTCTCACAGCAGAGGATTTCTCTGACAGAAAAAGATATATAAATTCCAGAAACACAATCCTTACCCTCCTTGGACTCAGGATAACACCTGTTATAAATGAAAATGACACAGTGGCAACAGAAGAGATAAAATTTGGTGACAATGATAATCTCTCAGCCCTTGTGGCAGGACTCGTTGGAGCTCGGAGACTCTTCATTCTTTCCGATGTGAATGGCCTATACAATAAGGATCCAGCTATACATAAAGATGCATTGCTGATTAAGAGGCTCAATTCCAAGGATCTCCATAGAAAAGAAATTCTACAGATGGCAGGAGGAAGCTCCACAAAGGTAGGTACAGGTGGTATGTACTCAAAACTCCTCGCTGCCCAGAAGGCTTCGGGCTATGGAATAATTGTCCATATAATAAACGGGAAAAAGGAGGGATTAATTAAAAAGATCCTCAATGGAGAAGAGCTTGGCACAACCATCCTTCCAGGAGAAGAAAGGCTCACTTCAAGAAAAGGCTGGATCGCCTTTGGTACGAGGGCAAAGGGAAGTCTTACCATAGATGATGGTGCAGTAATAGCTATTAAAGAACAGGGCAAAAGCCTCCTTCCTTCAGGAATCATAAATGTTCATGGCAATTTTCAAACAGGTGATGCTGTTTACTGCGTTGATAGAAGTGGTGTAAGAATAGCCAAGGGACTCACTAATTATTCTTCCTCTGAGATAAAAAAGATCAGGGGCAGAAAGAGCCAAGAGATAGAAGAAATACTTGGATACAAGTATTCTGATGAGGTGATTCACAGAGATAATCTGATAGTTTTAAGTTAATTAATAAGCAAAGGTTTACCTTCCCGTTGCTCTGTTTCAGTATAAATTCTTTTATCAAGGGCCCGAATAAAGGCATCAACCACCATAGGATCAAACTGTCTGCCCGAACATATTCTCAGCTCCTCAATAGCCCTTCTTTTTCCCGGTATTTTTCTGTAGGGTCTTTCAGAGGTCATGGCATCGTAGGCATCTGCAACCTGCAGTATCCTTGAAAGAAGGGGAATCTCTTCTCCTTTAAGTCCATCAGGATAACCACTGCCATCATAATGTTCATGATGATGGCTAATTATTCTTATTACTTCATTCAATTGATTGATGGGACGGAGGATCTCTGCACCTTTTACCGGATGGAGTTTTACAATCTCAAATTCCTGAGGAAGTAATTTATCAGGTTTGTTTAGGATATAATCATACATACCGATCTTTCCGATATCATGAAGAAGGGCTGCCATCTCAAGAATGTTTTTTGACTCACTGCCAAGACCCATCTCCTCTGCTATCATAAGGCTGTATCTGCTCACCCTCTCAGAATGACCCTTTGTCCATGGAGACTTTGCATCAAGGGCATTGCTTAGGGCCTTTATAATGCTGATTAAAAGATCTTCTATCTCCTTTATCTTATTTTTGAGATCTTTAAAGAGTAGTATGTTATCAATGGTAATCCCAAGTATACGGGATATCACGACGACTGCCTCAGGGTCTGCTGTACCAAGTCTTCCATCGGTATACCTTAGACCGAGCACACCTATACTTCTCTTCATTGAGCCTATCTGGGTAACAACATATCCATCATCAATAAGAGGGGTGTCGGATTTAAAAGCCTTCTCCAGAATTGGTCCAGCCATCTCAAGGTGCTCTGGTATGGAATATAATTTATTGAATCTTCCTTGATCAGTTTCGTATATATAGATAGCTCCCTCTGAGGCCTTTGTCTCTTTAAGGGCATTTTCAAGCCCGAATTTTACAGCTGTTGGTATATCAAAGGTATGCATTATCTCGCTACTCGCCATATGGAGTCTTGTGAACATTTTTAATCTGTTTATTTCATTCAGGAGCTCAAGCTTATATATAACATCCCTTACGGTCATCTCTAGGTCTTCTCTTCTGAAGGGTTTATTGATGAAATCATAGACTCCCAGTTTTATAGCCTCAACAGCAAGTCTGTAATCTCCGTGACCTGTAATCACGATAAAGGCTGCATCAGGTGATTTTTCCTTTATCTTTGCCATCAGGTCAAGGCCGCTCATCACAGGCATCCTTATATCTGTTATCAAAAGGTCAAAAGGATAGGTGTTCCAGATATTTAGGGCCTCGAGGGGATTACCCGTATCAACAATCTCAAACCCCAGGCCTTTCAAAATATCCCTGCAGAGCTGCCTGATCAGAGGATCGTCATCAACAACAAGTATCCTTTTCATAATGTCTTAAGCAGATCTTTGACCATCTCCCTGGCACTGTTAAAAATGGAGATGGTTCCTGGCTCAGCATAATCCCTGTAGGTAAAGATATGAGGTTTAAAGGTATTATCTTTATAGTAAAGGGTTATCTCAGCATAAATACCCTTTCCAAGATAAATCCTGTGGCAGTAGTTTTTTGTTGAGGCAAGGACAACCTTTGATGGTGTTAAATAACCGGGATCGAGATTTATCCTCCTTTTACCGCTTACAGAAAAAATTTCCTCTATCTCATTTGTCCTTAACTTGATATCTGCAAGGGATGAGGGATCAATTATATTTTTAAAAAAGATAAAAAATCTCTTAAGATTTTCTCCCATCTCTTTTCTGTAATAATCTGTCCATTTCCACTCCTTAAGAGGTGTGCTGTAAAGGATCTCTCCAAATTCCTTATTGAGCAGCGGCATAACTGTCTCAGTTATTTCCTCTTCAGCTAAAAGTATCCCTGTAAATAATACCGCCTTTTCAGCTTCTCTCAGTCTGCCCAATTCTTACCGTGACTTTATCTTCTATTGTTAAAACTAACTTCTCAGTATGCCATTTATATATTCCTGAAAGTCAGGGGAATCCCAGTCAAAAGGCCCGATGATTCTATGAAGGAGTCTGCCATCCCTTCCTATTATATAGGTCTCGGGTACTCCTGTAAGACCAAAGATCTGAGCAGCCCTCTGTTCATGATCAATAAATACAGGAAAATCATAATTCATCTGTTTCAGGAATCCCAGTGCCTGGAATGGATCATCTCTGTAAAGGACAGTAAGAACTCTAACGCCGTTTCCATTAAATTTTTTATAAAATCTCTGCATTGATGGCATCTCTTCCTTACAGGACGGACACCAGGTTGCCCAGAAATTGATTATTATTATAGAACCCTTTCCATCATCAATTGACCAGTTTCTTGTACCATCAGCTGCTCTGAGAGTAAAAAATGGCACCGAAGACCCCTCTTTGAGGAACTCCTCCTTTTTCTGACAGGAATAGATGACAAGACTAAAGCAGAAGAGAAGTAGCAGATAAGGAGATTTCATAAAATTTATCTTTTTTCTCATATTCTTCAGTCCCTGACAGGCTAGTAACTAACCTGTCTCTACGAGGCTTTCCTCTTCAGCATGGAATACCGGGGTGCCATTTTCAATGGTAACCCTTATCTTGCCAGGCTCATTAAATCTACCCTTTATAAATTCCTCTGCGAGGGGCTCCTCAATGACCTTCTGTACAGCCCTCCTCATAGGTCTTGCTCCATATGCTGGCTGATAGAATTGTTCAAGTATCCATTCCTTGACCTTTTCATCAACCTCCAGATAAAGACCTTTCTGGCTCAGCTGACTATTAAGCTGACTTACGAGCAGATCAAGTATTTCAAGTAAGTGATGTTTCTCGAGAGGATGAAATACCACTATCTCATCCACCCTGTTTAGAAACTCTGGATTAAATACCCGCTTCAATTCATTTAGAACATGTTCCTTTATCCTTCTGTAACGATCCTCTGAATCAGCCCGCTGGAACCCAAGGGGTGTTTCTCTTTCAATGATCTTTGCACCCACATTTGATGTCATTATTATGACTGTATTTTTAAAATCAACCTTTCTTCCAAAGCTGTCTGTAAGAACACCCTCATCAAGGATCTGAAGCAGTATATTGAAGACATCAGGATGGGCCTTTTCTATTTCATCAAAAAGCACCACAGAATAGGGTCTCTTTCTTATCTTCTCTGTCAGCTGGCCTCCCTCTTCATAACCCACATATCCGGGAGGTGCACCTGTAAGTCTTGAGACATTGAATCTCTCCATGTATTCAGACATATCAATCTTTACGAGGGCATTTTCGTTGTTAAAGAGGAACTCAGCAAGTGCCTTCGCAAGCTCGGTCTTTCCTACGCCGGTCGGCCCCAAGAAAAAGAATGAACCGATCGGCCTGTTTCTGCTCTTCAGACCCGCCCTTGATCTCCTGATTGCCCTTGCCACAGCCCTTATGGCTTCATCCTGCGCAACAATCCTTTTATGAAGCTCATCTTCCATCCTGAGGAGTTTCTCTGACTCCTTCTCCTCAAGCTTTACAAGAGGTATGCCGGTCATCATCGAAACAGTATAGGCAACATCCTCTTCTGTCATGATTGGTATCTCATTTGAAATTTTTGAGCGCCACTTCTTTGAAAGATTCTCGTAAATGCGTCTCAGCTTGTCCTCTTCTATCTTGAGCTCGCTTGCCTTTTCATAATCATGAAGCTTCATGTATAGGTTCTTTTCCTTCGCAATCCTCATGAGGTCAAGCTCAAGGTCTTTTAGCTCCTTGGGCGGCATGTTCCTTTTGAGCTTAAGTCTTGAACCTGTCTCATCAATAACATCTATAGCCTTGTCAGGAAGGTAGCGATCAGTAATATATCTTTCTGACAATTCTACCGCTGCTTGAATCGCCTCAAGGGTTATCTTTACCTTGTGATGACTTTCATATTTTGCCTTGAGACCTTTAAGTATCTCAACCGTGTCCTCTGCACTGGGGGGCTGTACATATACGGGCTGGAATCTTCTCTCAAGGGCTCCATCTTTTTCAATATATTTTCTGTATTCATCAATAGTTGTGGCTCCTATACATTTTATCTCTCCCCTTGCAAGGGCTGGCTTGAGCATGCTTGATGCATCGACAGAACCCTCTGCAGCACCGGCACCTATGAGTGTGTGAAGCTCATCAACAAAGAGGATTATATTGTCAGATTGCATTATCTCCTTCATAACAAGTTTCACTCTTTCTTCAAACTGGCCCCTGTATTTTGTACCAGCTATTAATGCACCAAGGTCAAGGGATACAATCCTCTTACCTATAAGATGCTCAGGAACATCTCCGGCAACTATCCTCTGGGCAAGGCCTTCAACGATTGCGGTTTTTCCCACCCCTGGTTCTCCAATCAGTACAGGATTATTCTTTATACGCCTGCCCAGTATCTGCAATATTCTTTCTATCTCATCATCCCTACCAATAACAGGATCAAGTTTGCCCTCCCTTGCCATCTGGGTGAGGTCTCTGCCAAATTCATCAAGCACAGGTGTATGCTGCCTCTTGTCCTTTGTGGCCATGCTCGGTCTTACGGAAAGATTTATGGCGAGCTGTCTTGCTCCAAGAAGATTAGCACCCAGACTTCTCAGAATCTTTCCCGCTATACCCTCTTCCTCTCTGAGAATTCCGAGCAGAAGATGCTCACTACCTATATAATTATGTCCAAGGAGTCTTGCCTCCTCAATTGCCAGTTCCAGTACCTTCTTTGCCCTTGGAGTGAAGGGTATCTCTCCAAAGGTGAGGACATTTGTACCTACAGGTAGAGTCCTTTCCACTTCCATTCTTATCTCTTCAATGGAAAGACCCATTTTTTTAAGGATTAATACCGGAAGGCCATCTTCCTCTCTTAGAAGGGCAAGAAGGAGGTGCTCTGTACCGAGGTAATCATTGTTTCTTTTTTCTGCCTCCTCCCTTGCAAAGATTATTACCCTTCGCCCCCTTTCTGTAAATCGGTCAAACATATATCACCCCATTATTTAGATTGTTCCCATTGTTTATATTTATATTCATAAACAGCTCCTTTTTCATAATACTTCTTTCATACCTCACCTGTCAATCACCTACTGAAGATTCTCTATTGACAAGATAAATATTCAATTGTTAAAGTATAAAAATTCAAAAAAGGAAGGAGGGGGAAAGACTTTGCCCTCTGTTAATGTGAAAGAGAGCGAATCCTTTGAAAACGCGCTCAAGAAATTTAAAAAGCAGTGCGAGAGGGAAGGTATACTTTCTGAGATAAAAAAGAGGGAACATTATGAAAAGCCTTCTGTAAAGAAAAAGAAGAAGGCCCTTGCTGCCCGTAAAAAAGCCCTCAAAAAATTAAAACAGCTTGCGGCAAAATAATGCCTCTTATTGAAAAGATTGAAGAGGATTTCAAAAATGCCTTGAAGGCAGGGGATAGAACTAGGGTATCTGTTCTCAGACTCCTGAAGTCTGCCCTCAAAAACAAAGAGATAGAACTAATGAAACCCCTTAGCGATGAAGACTGTCTGGCTGTTATATCCTCACAGATCAAACAGAGAAGGGACTCCATTGAGCAG
>JAOACK010000012.1 GCA_026417875.1 Thermodesulfovibrionales bacterium
AGATGTGTATAAGAGACAGAGCTCTGAGAGTCCGTCCTCTACTGAGAGGACAGGATATTTTTCTATTATATGCTCATAATAGGCAATAAGCTCTTCTGTGGAGATAGTCTTGCCCTCAAATTTATAAGCACCTTTCTCATAGAATTCGGAGGCAGCTACATCAAGAGCTATAAATACATCCTCACCAGGTTTATAACCAGAATCCTCTATCGCCCTCATTATAAGAGAGATGGCTTCAGTATTGCTTTTAAGGTCCGGAGCAAAACCACCCTCATCACCTACCGCTGTATTAAGACCCTCCTTTTTTAATATCTTTTTAAGGGTGTGAAATATTTCTGCACCGGCCCTTAATGCCTCACTGAAACTCTCAAATCTTACAGGCATTATCATAAATTCCTGAATATCAAGATTGTTGTCAGCATGGGCACCGCCATTTATTATGTTCATCATCGGCACAGGTAATACCTTTGCGTTCACACCTCCAAGATATTTGTATAAAGGAAGTCCCGACTCCACTGCACTGGCCCTCGCAACAGCCATGGACACGCCAAGTATTGCATTGGCACCGAGCCGTGATTTGTTTTCTGTTCCGTCAAGCTCTATTAATAATCTATCGATATCTGACTGCATGGATGACTCAAGCCCCCGAATCCTCGGTGCAATCTCTTCCATTACATTTCTTATTGCATTAAGAACTCCTTTACCAAGATATCTTTTACCGCCATCCCGCAATTCAAGGGCTTCATTCTGTCCTGTAGAAGCCCCTGAAGGAACCTTTGCAATTCCTATAGCTCCACTGTCAAGAACAACCTCTACCTCAACTGTGGGATTTCCCCTTGAGTCAAGTATTTCTCTTGCAAATACATCGACTATCTCACCCATCAGACTCCTCCTTTGAAAAATTCTCTTTGAATGAGTTTTATGCTATAAGCATTATAGCATAGTTTATTTATGGAATTAGCAGTGTTGCTGTAATGGCAAATTCTATTCCTTCTCTATTTCCCGAAGGACAAATTGTTCCATAATATTTCTTATCCGCTCCTCATCTATAGGTTCACCCCTGAGTTCTTCTCTCTGAGCTATCTGTCTCAGGATTGTTTCGAGGAATATTTTAAAGTGATTTAGGCGTTCAATGAATTTATGTAACAAGATATCTTCTTTCAATCCTCTCCTGAGATATCCTATAATTTCCTCTATAAAGCCTGAAAATTCTTCATAATCATCATATCTTAAAAGCCTGAATGTAAAACTCTGAAAATAGTGAATGTAATTTTTAAGACTCTCATGAAGACCCTCTCTCTTAGGATTATCAATCAAGAGGGAAACGATTCTGTGCATGACCATAATATCTTCTCTAAGTTTAAGTGAAAGCTGTTTCTTTGTAACAAAGGACGGAAAGATATCTTCTCCCATTATATAAGGATTAAAGAGCTGTAGGGTCTGGACAACTGATTGAGTTACAAAATTTTTTATTATTCCTGAGCTATTCTCTATCCTGCCTCTCTGTCTCTTCTGTCCACCTTTTTTTGTTATATCCTTAAGCTCCTGGAAAAAGACCCTTTTCGTCTCCATAGATATCTGATAGGATAATCCTGAAAGAAAATTGCTTATATCAGGCCTCTGGATTTTCAGAACTGTTATCTCCAAAAGTCTTTTTAATTCCTCGAGCTCGCTTCTTATAAGAAAAAGAATTGCTATGCTCCTGTTAAGAACAGCCTGGTCAGAGGTATCTGTCACAACATACCTCAGATCTCTCAGTATTCTGAAAAAACTGACCATGATCAGGGAAATATATTTTTTTATTGTCCTGTCCTCTATGGTCTTCAAGGTTTTTGAGATCAAAGGATTATCAATCCTGTCCTCTTCAGAAATAGCTTTTGTAAAAGGGTTGAAATATTTATTTTCCCTTATCTCCCTTGAGATGATATCTCCAATATCCTTATAACTTATATAGTGAATTGTCTGGTACTTCAGTAGATCAAATACCAAGGTTTTAATATTAACAAAGCTATCGTAAAGAAGAAGCAGCCCCTTCTCTGGTGAATCCTGTCTGTAAAGTTCATTTCTCAGGGTATCCCTTGCAGGAATGGTCATGAATCTCTGCTCTGCATATTTTCTGAACCAGTAAGAATTTTTTTCATTCTCTGGCATTAGAAGCTCTATAAGATTTATTATCCTAAGTATAACATCCCTTAAGACAAGAAATTCCTCATAAAAATTTCTTGATGGATAGTCCTGGTCTGAGAGCGAGAGATTTTCTATGATAAAAAGGCGATCAACTGCTCTCAGAAAAACTGAGAGCTCAGAGAGCGTCTGAGGTCTTTCCTCTTTTATATTTTGAAACCATCCCACAGTGTTTCAGAAGAGCTCAGTGAATCTTGTATTATGAATTTTGACTTATACGGAATCACATTAAAATGACCTGTTTCACATATAACGATTTTTAGGTGGTAGGTGAATTGCCATGCTGTAGACATCCTCGGCAGCCTCCATGAGGCCTTCTGAAAGCGTTGGATGGGCATGAATCATATTGGCTATATCCTTAACCTTCAGTCCAGCCTTTATGGCAAGGGCTGCCTCATGGATTATATCTGAGGCATGAGCACCAATAATGTGAACACCGAGCACCCTGTCTGTCTTGCCGTCTGCTACTATCTTAAAGATACCTGATATCTCACCCATTGCATGGGCCTTTCCGAGTGCCCTGTACGGAAATGTGCCAGTAACAACCGGAATACCTCGCTCTTTGGCCTGGTATTCCCTCAATCCTACAGAGGCTATCTCGGGCGATGTGTATATTGAGATGGGCACAACTGAATAATCAATGCTCTCATTACCACCGCAGGCATTGATTGCTGCTACAATCCCTTCCCTGGAGGCTACATGTGCAAGCAGCATGCCTCCGGTAACATCTCCCACAGCGTATATTCCCTTCTCAGATGTCTCCATCCTTTCATTAACCTTTATCTCACCCCTTGTACCCTTCTCTATGCCTGTTTTTTCCAGTCCTATATTTTCTGAGTTTAAGGCCCTCCCTATAGAAACAAGGAGCTTCTCTGCTCTGATCTCCTTTCCATCGGAAAGTTTTAATGAAACACCAGCCTCTGAGATGGAACATGATTCAACTTTTACCGATGTAAGAAGTTTAATCTTCTTTTTTTTCAGTTCCTTTTCCATTATATCTGATATTTCTTCATCTTCAGTTGAAAGGGCACGGTTCATGATTTCAACCATAGTAATATCTGTACCGAGCTCTCTGAATAGGCATGCAAACTGGCATCCTATAACACCAGCTCCAATGATTACCATGCTCTTCGGTATCTCTGTGAGTTTCCAGACATCATCACTGGAAAGTATATTGATGCCATCAACTGGAAGGCCCGGAATCTTCGCTGGTCTTGAACCAGTTGCGATTATGATTCTATCCCCTTCAAAAAGCTCCTCACTACCATCCTTTCCTTTTACCCTTACTTTCAGGCCACCGGCTAGTTCACCTCTTCCTTCTACGAGTTTTATATTTCTGTGTTTAAAGAGTGACCTTATTCCTTTGACCTGGGTACTTATAATCCTGTCTTTTCTTTCCATTATCTTTTTAAAATCAGGTCTTATCTCTCCATTTATAATGACCCCGTATTCATCTGCCTTTCTTATGATAGAAAGAGCCTCTGCAGAAGCAACAAGTGCCTTTGATGGAATACAGCCAAGATTAAGGCATGTGCCTCCAACCTCTCTTTCTTCAATAACAATCACCTCTGTTCCGAGCTGGGCTGCCTTGATTGCTGCCACATAACCACCTGGTCCAGCACCAAGAATAATCAGCCTCATTGTCTTTTAACCTCCCCTTTATCCTTCGCCTTATCAGGAAATAATTTAAAAATTCCCAGACTCTGAACTATATACCGAATTATAGCTATTAGGCTGAACTACCTTCCTCTTCTATAAATCTGGCATATTCAGAGGCATCCATGAGCTCATCAAGCTCTGAAGGATCCTCTATTTCTATCTTTGCAATCCAACCTTTTCCGTAGGGATCCTCATTTATAATCTCAGGAGATTCTGCAAGATCTTCATTAACCTCAATGACAACTCCTGTAACAGGAGCTATAACAGAGGAAGTGGCTTTAGTTGATTCAATCTCCGCCATCTCTGTATTTGCCTCTACCTCTGAGTCAATCTCCGGAAGGTCAATATATACAATATCACCTAGCTGGTCCTGGGCATAATCAGTAATGCCCACAATTGCCTTTTTACCGCTCAATTTCACCCATGTGTGCTCCTTATGATACTTGAGATCTTCTGGAATCTTCATCACTCTTCCTCCTCATCATGATTTTTATAAAGGGCAAGGCCCTTTTAAATTGAGGCAAAGATTGCAACTCTTTAATATGCGATGAGCAAAATTTTTATCCGATTTCAGTGATGGAAAAATTCATTAATCGGATCAACACTTACATTATAAATATGCATGCATTGAATTTCATATCATAGGTGATTGTACTTTGTCAATACTACTTTTTATTAATTATTGGAAGCTTCAGGTTTAAGAAATAGACCTGCCAAATTAGTTATTTTTAAATATATAACCGTAGCACCGTAACTCAAGTGAATTATATAAGACAGAAGAAGAAAAGATAATTTCAGGCTGATTTAAGAATATCTTCAAGCTCATCAAGTCTGAAAGGTTTTTTTAGAATACCTATTCCTTTATCCTTTAGAATGGAGGTCAGTTCATTATTTATGTAAGCAGAACACACTATTACCCTTGTCCCCTGTGTAATTTCACCCATCCTGCCCAGTAATTCTGTGCCATTTCCCCCAGGCATTCTGATATCTGTAAAAATAATATCAAATTTTTCTTTACTCAACTCTTCACAGGCATCCCTGATATTTCTCGCAATAACAACTTCATAGCCTCTTTTCCTGAGAGCCTTTTCAAGAAACCACAGTATTAATTCTTCGTCATCCACCACTAAGACTTTCTTCACATTTAAATTGAAAGCAATATTTATGCCAGCTTTATAAAAAACCGAATTTCTGCATTCTGTATCTTAACGCATCTCGTGAAAGATTAAGAAGTTTTGCTGCTTTTGTCTGATTATTTCCTGTCCTTTCCAGTGCCTGCCTTATTAGCTCCTTTTCTACCTCTTCTATATCTATACCTGACTCGGGGAGCCTGATGAAAAAGGAGTTTTTATTCTCCTTACTATATGCTGGATTAATTTCACAGGGAAGGTATTCAGGAAGTATTATGTCTCCTGATTCAAGTATCATTATTCGCTCAATCAGGTTCTTCAATTCCCTTACATTGCCCGGCCAGTGATAGTTCAGAAATTTTTCCTCAACTACAGGGTGGATACCCTTGACATTTTTCTTAAACTCCCGGTTATAGTGTTCAATGAAATACCTTGCAAGGACAAGCACATCCTTATCCCTTTCCCTCAAAGGTGGAAGCCTTACAGGAATAACATTAAGTCTGTAATAAAGATCCTCCCTGAAGGAACCTTCCTTTATAGCTTCTTCAAGGTTCTTATTTGTTGCAGCAATTATCCTCACATCTACAGTTATATCTCTGACACCACCTATCCTTTTAAAGGTCTTGTTCTCCAGTACCTTGAGGAGTTTTGTCTGAGTTCCGAGTTTCATATCACCTATTTCATCAAGATATACTGTCCCGCCATCTGCAAGTTCGAAAAGTCCCTTTTTGGTGGACTTCGCATCTGTGAATGCACCCTTTTCATAGCCGAAAAGTTCACTCTCTATAAGGCTTTCTGGAAGGGCTGTACAGTTTATCTCAAGAAAGGGTTTATCTGCCCTTTTTGATTGATAATGAATAACCTTTGCAAGAAGATCCTTGCCCGTTCCGCTCTCACCATGAAGCAGAATGGTTGTGGCATCAGAATAGGCAATCTTCTTTGCGATCTCTATAACCTTCTTTATCTCAGCTGATTCCCCTATAATACTTGAAAAATTGTATCGTTCTGAAAGTATATGTCTGTAAGTTGATACATCCTTTCTGAGAGAAACCGTCTCTGCAGCCTTTGCAATAAGTATATTTAACTTATCCATATTAAAAGGCTTTTCTATGAAATCGTAGGCACCGAGCTTCACTGTCTTAACAGCAGTGGGCACATCACTGTACGCTGTTATCATGAATACTATTGCATCCCTGTTGATCTCCATAATCTGTTCAAGAACATTAACTCCAGAAACATCAGGCAGATTTATATCCAGAAGAACAATGTCCGGCAACTCCTCCTTGAATATCTTCAAGCCCTCTGACCCTGTCTCAGCAGTAAAAACTGTATATCCATCCTTTGAAAGGCTCTGCTGAAGAGACCATCTCAAAAGCTTCTCATCATCCACTATGAGTATCTTTGTCTCGCTCATATGCGCTACACCTATGTAATTCTATAAGGAAGATAAACACTGAAAGTAGTACCCTTTCCTATTATGCTCTCAACCTCAATCCTTCCGCCGTGTTTTTCTATTATACCCCTGCTGATCGTAAGACCGAGGCTACTTGAACCTGATTGTCTTGTATAAAAAGGTTTAAAAAGGAGCTTAATCTCATCAGGTGGGATGCCAGGACCTGTATCGGAAAATAAGACAGCATGAAATCTTTCCTGAGTAATAAGCTCTATCTTCAGGGTTCCTCCTTCTGGCATATTCTGGATTGATGACTGAGCTATATTAAAAAAGGCCTGGTGTATATGGTCAGGGTCAACATAAAGCTCCTGATCCTCGGGTATTTGTAATACTATGTTAACATTACTCCTTTTTGCCTGGGGCTCTATGAATCTCACAAGCCTTTCAAAGATAAATTTTGCAGGTACATGTTTTAATGATAGATCCGGTGTTTTCGCAAATATTAAAAGATCTTTGACAGAGCGGTCAAGTCTTTCTACTTCATTGAGTATCTCCTTTATTATCGGCTGCCTCGGATCGGATGCAGGGAATTCCTCTGAAAGCACCTGGACTGCTCCACTTATACCTGCAAGAGGATTTCTTATCTCATGGGCGATAGCAGAAGCAAGTTCTCCCAGGGTTGCCATCTCCTGAACCCTTCTCATTTCAGCTAGGTGACAGAGTTCAAAGTCCTTTCTTGTTCTTTCAAGGTCTGATATAATTTCATTAATGCCTCTTGCCATATCTCCTATCTCGTCTAGCCTTTCTGTAATAATACGGGCTCTGAGATCATTTTTCTTCACCTTTTCAACTGTGCTAAGAATATCTCTGATAGGTTTTTCAAAAATAACTCCTGCAAGTAACCATATAATACCTGTTGATAGAACAACTAATATTATAAAATTTAAAAAAGCTTTTCTCTTAATACCTGATGCTGCCTCAAAATACTTCATGGAGCTTATCTCTATTCCCAGTATGGCTCTTATCTTTTTGTTGTCAGTGTGACATCTCTGACAGAACATCTCGTTATAAAGTGGAATATAAAGGGAATAGACGCCTGCAGTATTGGTGGTATCTTCTATGATTTTTGAGAATCTTTCTGCACTCTCGCCTGCTAATAGATGAATTTTTTCTTGAGGATAATAGGTATTTACTTCCGCCGGGCTGGATGAACCTATTACCAGTCCATCATCTCTTAGGAGCCTTATTGCTTTAATATCCCCGATGAGCTCAGATTCTATATACCTCTGAAAGTCCCTTCCCTTACCCTCAAGCATCAGGGCTACAAAGCCGTTCTTTATATGCTCTGATGAAAACCTTATCCTTTCTGAAAAATCCAGCTTGAACTGGCTGAGCGCTGCAACTGTGAAAAAAAGAGACTGTAACCCTAGCAGAATGGAAAAAAAAATGCTGAACAAGAAAGTAATTTTTTTTCTTAAAGTCAAGTTCAGAACCCGTTTTTTTTATTTAATATTTACTTCAGACCTCCGTAAGCATGGAGTCCGCTCAGAAGGAGATTCACACCGAGATAGGTAAATATAACAGCGAAAAATCCAATTGATGCAACAACCGCAATCTTCCTTCCTCGCCAGCCTCTTAAAAGCCTTGAATGAAGATAAAAGGCATAAACAAACCATGTAATAAGGGACCATGTCTCCTTTGGATCCCATGACCAGTAAACCCCCCATGCCTGGTCAGCCCATATAGCACCAAATATTAGTCCTCCAAGGGTAAAAATGGGAAAGCCAATTGCTATTGCCTTATAGGTTATCTCATCAAGGAGTTCTGGTGTAATATTAAAGGAAAGGATTATATTTTTTATTATATAACCGTATCTCCAGAGCCCAAAAAGTAAAAGCAATGCACCACTAAAACTCAGGATAGAGATAAAGATATTATCATTGAGAAAGGTTGACTTTAAAAGATAGCCCTTCTTAAAAATTACATCAGGTCTTCCAGCTTTAAAGACAAAATAATCAATACCCATTGATATGAGTAAAATCAATGTAAGACCAAGGCTCATGACCCAGAAGATGTAGGAAGCCTCTTTTCTCTTATCCGTGGTAATTATTAGATACATAATGGCTGTGGCAAAAGATAGGGCAAAGAGTGCATAAGCTATAAAGCTCATCATTACATGGGCAAGAAGCCAGTTGCTCTGCAGTGCTGGTACAAGAGGCTGGATCTCCTTTGATACACCCGACATTTCTATAAAAGCCAGTGCGAGACCTGCTATAGGAGTAACAAAGGCTCCGAAAGACTTGTTCTTATATCTCCATTCAATAACAAGATAAGCAAGAATGAGACACCATACAAAGAATATGAGAGACTCGTAGAGATTTGTTACAGGTATTGACCTTATGATTCCCTGAAGAGGTGACCTGATAACACCAGTATCCTCAAGAAGACGGTAAAAGTCACTCCACCTAATTAAAAAGGCGATGCTCTGGAAAGCAAAGCCTGCTGCTGTTAAGGTGGTTGCAATTGTTCCTACTGTCCTGTTTTTTATGGCAATATAGGCTATATAGCTAATCATTGCTAAAAAATAAAGGATTGTTGCTATTCCAAAAAATTGGGAAGAAGTCATTTTTATTGTACCTCCTTGATTATCCTGTCAATCTGCCTCTCAAAGGCTTCTCTGTTGCGGTTCACAGAACCTCCTATAAACAATCGCGTGCCTCCTTTTTCAGGAAGAAGTCGCAACCAGAGCCTCCTGTGACTAGTAAAAAATGTGATGTAAAGTCCTGCTGCCATTATAATACAGCCAAGATAAACAAGCCACACACCAGGATCGCGCCTTACTTGAAGACCTGTATACTGGACTCCCCAGTAATCAACAAATTCAAGACTTGAACCATCAGGCAGGTGCCATGTCTGGGGATACCTTTTAAGAATCCATCTGTTGAATTCCTTTTTATTAAACTCAACCAGGGCAGCTGGATTATTCATCTGCTCGGCATAGGTAAAGGGTCTTCCTGTTTCATCAAAGGCAATGGCAGGACTGAAATCTACAACCTTTGCCCTGAGACCACCAGGGAGGTCAAACTCTTCAAGGGGATGCACACTCTTTTCCAGGGCATGTCCATTTTTATCAATAAATCTAAATTTAAATATTCCCCTCACGCCAGGCCATGTGCCGTAGCTTGATTGATAAAAAGTATATCCCTTATATTTTAAGGGAGCATTGACCTCAATCCATTTCTCAAAGCTCAAGTCTTTATCCCTCACAGAAAGTAAACTCTTATAATCCTTAGGCATATCTGAATTTCCGTAGAATTCTACCTCAAAGTCCTCACAGGAAATCTCAAATCCTAGAGGCTCTATTCCGAAATGTTTAAGGGTTCCTTTTAGCTCTCCAGGAGTTGTATTCATAAGCCTTGCAGCCTCTTCAATGCTTCCCTTTGCCCTGTTCATTACATTAATTAAGTTTTCTACCATTACTTCATCCTGATGGGTCCAGTTCATTCCACCCCTGAAGGCAACTGAATAAGCCATGCCTTCTCTTATATTCAGAAAACCTTTAAATCCAAAAAATATTCCTATCAGAGCACCTGCAAGTATAATCAATATACTGAGGTGAGTAATATAAACTCCCAGCCTTGAAAAGGCACCCTTCTGGGAAAAAAGCTGTGATGAAGAATTATCTTCTTTGAGATTGAAACCGTGCTTTTTGAATACCTCTTTCAGGATTTCCTTCATGGTCTCGGGCTTTTTTGTTACCACAATCTCTCTTTTTACAGGCAGGGATAAAAATACCTCATCAGAAAGGGGTTTTATATCCTCCTTTACAAACTTGAGAACCTTTGGAAGCCTGTCAAGAGAGCATATAATGAGATTAGCAGCAAAAAGCATAAGCAGAGTGACAAACCACCAGGAACGATACATGTCTGTAAAGTGAAGTGCATCGAGTATCCTGTAAAGAGTTGGAGCAATCTCCGGATTAAAAAGTCGTGAAAGAAGCTCAATATTTTTCTGAGGTTCTGCTCTCTGTTCTATTATCGTACCAACTATTGATGTAAGGGATATAAGAAGGAAAAGCACAATGGCCAGTTTAATAGATGTAAAGAAATCCCATATCCTGTCTACTACTGTCTTTTTCTGTTCCATATCGCTCCTTAGATTTTTGATATATTATTTTACAGATTAGTGAAAAAATATTGCAACACCATTAAAATTATATGCTATTGGTGAACTTGATGATCTCCTTAAGTTTTTTTTCTGCCTTTCCCGAATCAATTGTCTCTTCTATTATCTCCCTTGCCTCCTGGTAACCCTTTGCCCTGCCAGCCACTATGAGGGCTACTGCTGAATTCATTACAACTACATCTCTTTTTGGACCCTTATGTCCTGAAAGGATATGAAGAGTTATGTTCGCGTTGTACGCCTTATCACCGCCTTTTAATTCTTTTTCTAAAACTCTACTAAATCCAAATTCTTCCGGCTTTATGGTAAAGGTTTCGATCCTGCCATCAAGACACCTTGTTACCTTTGTCTCATCAGTTAGCGTTATCTCATCCATGCCATCTCTACCGTGGACGGCCACGGCATACTCTGAACCCAGATTACATAATACCTGAGCAAGCGTCTCTGTGAGGTCGTCTCTAAATACTCCTATGAGCTGTCTTTTTGCATTCGCTGGATTTGTAAGGGGTCCAAGGATATTGAATATAGTTCTTATACCTATCTCTCTTCGTGGTCCTATTGCGAATTTCATAGCAGGATGGAACTGTGGTGCAAATAGAAAGCCAAAGCCTGTTTCAAAAAGACACCTCTCAACCTTTTCAGGTGTAAGATCTATTTTTATGCCGAGGGCCTCTGCAACATCTGCACTTCCAGCCTGGCTTGATACGCCTCTGTTTCCATGTTTTGCAACAGGAACCCCAGAAGCTGCAACCAATATGGCAGAGGTAGTTGATATATTGAATGTTCCTTTAATATCCCCTCCCGTTCCACAGGTATCAATTGTCCCCGGAGGTGATGATATTGTTATTGACTTTTTTCTCATAATAAGAGCTGCCTGTGTTATCTCGTCAACTGTCTCTCCCTTCATCCTGAGCGCCGTGAGAAAAGAGGCTATCTGACTATCTGTGCATTTGCCTTCCATTATCTCTGTCATGCATTCAGCCATCTCAGAAGGTGTGAGGTCTATTTTTTCAACAAGCTTCGCTATTGCTTCCTTGATCATATAGACCTCCCTTTAGTTTTAAGAAATTTTTTAGGATCTCGTGGCCATATCTCGTCAATATTGATTCAGGATGAAACTGCACACCCTCTATAACAAACTTCCGGTGTCTTACACCCATTATCTCTCCATCTTCGGTCCAGGCACTTATGATAAGTTCCTCAGGAAGGGATTCTCTTTCTATTACCAGAGAGTGGTATCTTGTTGCCTCAAAGGGGCTGGGTATGCCTTCAAAAATGGTCCTTCCATCATGGAATATCATTGATGTCTTTCCATGCATGAGATTTTTTGCCCGCACAATCCTTCCACCGAAGGCAGCACCTATTGCCTGATGGCCGAGACAGACTCCCAGAATAGGAATCTTCCCCTTGAAACGTTTTATAACATCTACTGAAATGCCGGCTTCCTTAGGGCTGCATGGTCCTGGAGATATGACTATCCTGTCAGGATTAATTTTTTCTATTTCAGGCAAGGTAATCCTGTCATTTCTGAATACTATTACATCCTCACCCAGTTCACCAAAGTACTGAACAAGATTGTATGTAAAGGAATCGTAATTATCTATCATGAGGAGCATCGTCCAGCCTCCGCAAGTTCCACAGCCTTCATCATGGCCATTGCTTTATTTACTGTTTCTTTGTATTCCAGTTCAGGAACTGAGTCCGCAACAATACCGGCTCCTGCCTGTACATAGACCATCCCTTTGTGTATTATGAGAGTCCTTATAGTTATGCAGGTGTCCATATTTCCATTCAGACTGAAGTATCCTACAGCACCTGAGTAAGGACCCCTCCTTACCGGTTCAAGTTCATCAATGATCTCCATTGACCTCACCTTAGGTGCACCTGTTACAGTGCCGGCAGGAAAACAGGACTTAAGTACATCGAAGCAATCGAGCCCTTTTCTGAGTCTACCCTCCACATTTGATACAATGTGCATTACATGACTGTAGCGCTCCACTGTCATGAATTCACTGACCCTTACGCTACCGATTTCTGCAACTCTTCCAACATCATTCCTTCCGAGGTCAACAAGCATCAGGTGTTCTGCCCTTTCCTTTGGATCATTAAGAAGTTCTCTTTCTAATTCTAAATCTTCTTCTTCGGTTTTACCCCGCCTTCTCGTTCCAGCAATAGGTCTCAGAGTTATCCGGTCTCCTTCAAGTCTCACAAGTATTTCAGGTGATGAGCCAACAAGACAGGAACCACCTATATCCAGAAAATACATATAGGGTGAAGGATTAATTAGTCTAAGGGCCCTGTAGATATCGAAGGCATCAACTCTGGTTCTCCTTTCAAATCTCTGAGAAAGAACAACCTGTACCACATCACCAGACATTACATATTCCTTTGCCTTTGATACAGCTCTGAGAAAATCCTCTTTACTGACGTTAGAAAGAAAATCTTTTTTTCTCTTCGGCTCTGCCGTGCAGGGACTTATAAAGCGGAAGTTTATCTTTTTTGTGAGTTTTTTTTTGATTGAATCAATCCTCTGCACTGCTTTTTCATAGGCGCTTTCAGGTTTATTTCCGGGTTCCACAAGGTTTACTATCTTAATGCTCTGCCTAAGATTATCAAAAATAAGAAGGGTATCTGTAAACATCAAATACATTTCTGGAAGATTAAGAGCGGGTTTTGCAGATATATTTATTCTCTCGAAGAACCTGACCATGTCATAGCCAATATAACCTACCAGGCCACCAAAGAATCTCGGAAGCCCCTCAATTTCCGGTGTCCTGAACTGGTTGATAAAGTCCTTTATATATCCAATGGGGTCTTCAGTTTTTATGCTCATTCTGGTATTTTTTTTAGTCAAGGTTATCTTTCCATTCCGGTATGTTATTACTGCTGATGGTTCTGTGCCGGCAAAGGAATATCTTGCCCACTTTTCACCGCCGATCACACTCTCAAGAAGAAAAGAAGGAGAGCTTTTCAGTTTCAGAAAGGCACTGACAGGTGTCTCAAGGTCTGCCACAACCTCTTCATAAATAGGAATTAGATTTGATTCCCTGGATAGGATTTTAAATGTCCTTAAGTCGGGATACATTTTTTATGATAGCTTAAAGGACATTCTAAGGGCAAGATAATAAAATTCTTGATATAATAAGTGTTTTCTGATAACCTATGTTTAGGATATGGCGGAGGACAAAAGGCCTTATAATGGTGCATATTCTCCTATGGCAAGGATAAGGGACTATTATCTCGGTCTTACCATCTCAAAAAAGATTCTTCTCGGATATATGATAATGGCACTTCTTCTGATAATAACCTCTCTCTTTACTCTCTTCAGCTTAGGAAGACTCAATTCAATTCAGGAGGCAATTCTTAACAGAGATGTAAAGATAATTGAACTGACAGAGAGGCTTTCAGAGGTGCTTGTCAGGGAGGAGGTATATGGAAGGCGCTATACCATACTCGGAAGTCCTGAGATGCTGGGGATATTCTGGAAGAGTGTTGATGAGGCAAAAGATTTAATCAAGACCCTTTCTGATATGGATAAATCAGCTGGAGGTCTTATAAAACTTCACGATGAATTTACAGAACTGTTTGTTAAATACTTCAGGCACTCAAGAGACCTTCTA
The DNA here is from genome assembly GCA_026417875.1 of Thermodesulfovibrionales bacterium. NCBI lineage: Bacteria > Pseudomonadati > Nitrospirota > Thermodesulfovibrionia > Thermodesulfovibrionales > Thermodesulfovibrionales bacterium. The sequence goes on from JAOACK010000012.1 coordinate 14,169, forward strand.
TCACCCGAGGCAAAAAGAAACGATCAGTTAATTAAGAAAAAACATGAAGAGCTTTCAGAATTCATAACAAAAATAAATGAAAATGCAAGGAAGTCCCAGAGGGCAAAGATACTTGAGGGCTCAATGATAAGTTTAAGGGCATACAGGATAGCTGGCATACTCTGTATGATAGGATTAATTTTCGGGCTTGTCTCTGTGGTCTTTATTACCCATGATATCTCATCATCAGTAGACAAACTGAAGAAGGCAACACAGGATATAGCAGAGGGCAGATTCGATTCTGTTCCTGACATTAAAAATAAAGATGAGCTTGGTGACCTTGCAAGGGCATTCACAGAAATGGCAAAAAGACTTAAGAAGCTTGAAGAGATGTATCTTGATGCAAGTCCTCTTACAAGGCTGCCAGGCGGCATAGCCATTGAGAATGTCCTCAGGAAAAGGATCAATTCAAAAACTCCACTGGCATTCTGTCTTGTTGATATGGATAACTTTAAGGCCTTTAATGATAGATATGGATATGCCAGAGGCAGTGAGGTCATAAAGGCACTGGGAAATATTATAGAGAAGGCAGTCAAGAAGCATGGCATGGAAGAAGATTTTATCGGACACATTGGTGGAGATGACTTTGTAATCATAACCGTTCCTGAAAGGTATCCGAAGATATGTGGGGAGATAATATCTGAATTTGACAGAGTTATTGTAGATTTCTACGATCCCGAAGACAGGAAGCTCGGATATATTATAGGAAAGACCAGGCAGGGTGTTGAGATGAAATTTCCGATCATGACAGTTTCAATAGCTGTTGTGACAAATCAGCAGAGGGAACTTACAGACCCTGTTCAGGTCGGTGAGATTGCAGCAGAGCTGAAGGAATATGCTAAAACAATCAAAGGCAGCCTCTATGTGGTGGACAAAAGAAGAAAAGATTCCCGACAGGCCCTCAGTGAAGAAAATGTAATAAGATTTCCAAGGCAGGTTACAGATGCTTAGGAAAAATATTTTTTATGTACTGCTAATTCTTCTTACAGGCTGTACTCCATCTTATGAGCCTCCTGTGATAGAACCAAAGAAGGAGTGTCCTGAGCATATTGAGCCTAATTTCCTGCTCATTTTTAGGGAATATGCCTTTATACCTCCTGAGGAATTCGGACCAAAGGTTAAAGGACTGGAGGCCTTGCTTTCCAGAAAGAATCTTTCTGATAGTGATAAGGGGCTTTATCATCTACGCCTTTCGATTCTTTTCAGTCATTTTAAAAATCCAAAAGTGGATTATAACAGGGCTTTAAAAGAACTTGAGCTCTATCTCTTACTTTCAAAAGATGAAGATAAACTGGTCCAGTTTTACCTGGACCTTCTAAGGGAGATTGTCAGACTTGATAAGGAAGGAAAAGAGTTAAGACACAAGCTGGAACTTCTTAAAGGTCTTGATCTGGATATAGAAAAGAAAAGAATCAAGCCCAGATAATCAATAATTGCATAGTTGACTAAATTTACTGATAAAAAAATAGGTTTCACGGTCTTCACAGAGCTACAGAATTTCTTATTCACTTAAAAGGTACGTTAGTTAATAAAGATATTCTTGATATTCCATATAATTTGTCGTAAGAGGTTACAAAAAGACTTTGGAGTAAAGTATTCCTTTTATAAGTATAAATTTTTCATCATTTCAAAATATTCAAAGTTGCGAAATTTATTGACAAATGATAAACCATTCTGATATTTTAAATGAAGCGTTGTATTCAGAGAATTTTAAAGAACTGTAATAAGTGTAGAGGTATAGATTATGGAAAAGAAGAAGATGGCAATTGTTGCAGCAAGTGGTACCCTTGATAAGGCCTATGCTGCGCTTGTTATTGCTTCGACAGCTGCTACCCTTGATACAGATGTGAGGATATTCTTTGCCTTTGGTGGTATGAATATCATTCATAAGGAAATGAACAAAAAGATTCCACCTCCTCCCGGAATGGAAGGGCTTCCTGAACTTATTAAGAGCATAAAATGGGCATCTCTTCCTGAGATGCTTCAGATGGCAAAGGATGCTGGTGTAAAACTCATTGCATGCTCTGCAACAATGCAGATGCTGGGATACAAAAAGGAAGACTTTGTTGAAGGAGTGGAGATTGCTGATGCGGACAAATTTGTAGAATTTGCCCTTGAGGCTCAAAGCAGCCTTTTCATATAACCTCCCTTTTGAATTGAGGTTGAGGTCAGTTTTAATAATTATCTGCCTCAACCTCTTTTTTTATACACAATTTTTGGTCCTCTGGTAAAATTCTATATGAGCAAAGAGGTTATAATCCTTCTCGGTCCAACCTCTGTAGGAAAGACAGAGGTTTCGGTGATCCTTGCTGAGAGATTAAATACAGAGATAATTAGTGCAGATTCCATGCAGGTCTACAGGGGAATGGATATCGGAACTGCGAAACCATCATTAGCATTGAGAAGTAAGATAAAGCATCATATGATAGATATTTGCGAGCCCTCTGAGGAATTCAGCACTGGTAGATACATAGAGGAGGTTAAAAAAATAATAGATAGACTTCATGATGTAGGAAAGATTCCTATTGTAGTGGGCGGAACAGGTTTGTATATAAGGGCAATGACAAGGGGATTATTTTCAGGTGTCTCTGCAGACTGGGGTTTGCGTGAAGAGCTTAACAGAATGGAGGATGAGCAGCCAGGCTATCTCTATGAATATCTCAGAAATCTTGATCCTGAAGCCGCATCAAGGATAATGGCGTCTGACAGAAGAAGACTGATAAGAGCAATTGAAGTGTGCCTTCTAATGAAGGGAAAGATATCAGAATTCCAGAGAGAACATACAAAACCCCTTCCCTATAATTTTATAAAAATCGGGTTAATGAGAGATAGAAAGGAGCTTTACAGGCTTATAGAAGAAAGGATTGATAGAATGATTGAGGCAGGGCTCGTTGGAGAGGTCAAGTGGCTTCTTGAGCAGACTCCTTCAAGAACAACCCTTCAGGCTATAGGATATAAAGAACTAATAGGTTATTTAAAGGGAGAGATCAGTCTTCAGGAGGCGATAAGATTAATTAAGAAGAGGACAAAGCTTTATGCAAAGAGACAGTTCACCTGGTTTAAAAAGGAGCCTGATATAACATGGATTGATGTAACAGGCATAAGAGAGCCCGAAGAGATTCTCGCAAGGATACTGCCATACATTGCCCTTAAAATATCCACCAGTGATCCTGGACATCAAGATTTGTGAGTCCAGATTCCTTTGACTTATTCATAAATCTTACATATCTTATATTCCAATTAATTTCTTTAACTTGCATGCTTGCCAGAGGTATAAAGAAGGTCGCTACATCTGCAATTTGTAAAGAGGATAAATTATTTAATTGTTTATTCGAACAGATAATTAATAAGGTTAAAGAAAGTTTTCCTGATGCTAAGGTTGTAAGTTTGGAATACCCTCAATATTAATAATTATCGTGAAGGGGTAAACCCCTTCACGATACACTATTTAGATTCAGTCACTTTCCTCAACTGTTAAATTCTTAATTTCAACGCCACCTTTATTGCCTCTATCATGCTTGATGGATTTGCAATTCCTTTCCAGGCAATATCAGAGGCTGTGCCGTGGTCAGGAGAGGTTCTTATGATTGGAAGACCTACTGTAATATTTACTGCTCTTTCAAAGGCAATTAGTTTAAGTGGTGCAAGACCCTGGTCATGGTACATGGAAACCACTATGTCATATTCATCATGGAGGGCTTTATAAAATATAATATCAGGCGGCAGAGGACCAAAGACACGCAATCCCTGCTCTTTTGCCTTTCTGATTGCAGGTGCAATAACCTTTATCTCTTCATCTCCAAAAAGCCCTTCTTCGCCAGCATGAGGATTGAGACCAGCAACACCAATTCTCGGTAACATGAACCCGAACATCTCCATTCCCTTCTGTGCAAAGAGTATTGTTTTAAAAACTTTTTCCTCTGTAATAAAGCTTGGCACATCCTTCAATGCAACATGGATCGTGGCAAGGATTATCTTAAGGCCTTTATCTGAAGCTCCAACAGGTGGTGCATAAAAAAGCATAGCAACATCTTCTGCATTAGTAAGCTCTTTAAGCAACTCTGTGTGGCCAGGCCATGTGTAACCTGCTCTTTTAAGAGAGGTTTTCGAAATTGGTGCTGTGACAATTCCATGGACATAGCCTTTAATGGCAAGGTCTGTGGCAATTTTTATGTATTCAACTGAGGCATAGCCACCTTCAGAAGAAGGTATGGATTTTTTAAAATCCTTAAGCAATCCTGTATCAATGAAATAAATGGTAGAGGGACGATGAGCTAAGGCGATTACCTCTTCAGGTTTTGTATAAACTATATCTAAATTTTCACCTTTTAATAAACCTGATGCCTCTTCAATAACAATTCTATCACCTATTATTACGGGCACAAAGTCTTTCTCTAAGCCCTGACCTTCTTCAGCCTTCAGCCTAAGAACTGCCTTAAGCGTTACCTCTGGACCGATTCCACCAGGGTCTCCTATGGTTATTGCAAGCTTCCTCATTATTAGTTATTATAATAACCTATGCTTACGCCACAAAGTCAGTTCGAGATCATTAAGAGGGGTACTGTGGAGATTATACTTGAAAAGGAGCTGCTCCATAAGCTAGAGCGTTCTTACAGGGAGAACAGACCCCTTACTGTAAAGGCTGGTTTTGACCCAACCGCACCCGATATCCATCTTGGCCATACAGTACTTCTTGAAAAAATGAGGCAGTTTCAGGAGCTCGGCCACAGAGTGGTATTTTTAATCGGAGATTTCACAGGAATGATAGGTGACCCTTCGGGCAAGAGTGAGACAAGAAAACCTCTGACAAGAGAAGAGGTTATTGAGAATGCGAAGACCTATAAGGAACAGATATTCAAGATACTCGATCCTGAAAAAACAGTTGTTGAATTCAATTCAAGGTGGTTTTCAAGGATGACAGCTGAAGAGTTGATAAAGCTTGCATCTCATTATACTGTGGCCAGGATGCTTGAAAGGGATGATTTTAAACAGAGATTTTTAAGCCAGACACCTATCAGTATCCATGAGTTTATCTATCCTTTAATACAGGGTTATGACTCAGTTATGCTTGAGGCCGATATCGAGCTTGGAGGCACAGACCAGAAATTTAACCTTGTTGTAGGAAGGGAGCTTCAGAAAGAGTACGGCCAGGAGCCTCAGGTTATTATTACTATGCCCCTTCTTGAGGGCACAGATGGTGTAAAGAAGATGTCAAAGAGTCTTGGTAACTATATAGGAATAAATGAATCTCCTGAGGATATCTTTGGAAAAATCATGTCAGTAAATGATGAACTTATGCTGAGATACTACGAACTCCTCAGCCGCATCTCCAATGAAGAACTGGAATCATTAAAAAGGGGAATAAAGGATGGCTCGATCCATCCGCTGGAGGCCAAGGAGAGACTTGCCCTTGAGATAGTGGAAAGATATCATGGTAGAGAAAATGCTCTCAGGGCAAAGGAGCATTTTGAAAGGGTAATAAGAAGAAAGGAAACTCCTCAGGATGTACCTGTTTATGAGATAAAAGGAGAGGATGAGCTATGGATTCCCAAGATTCTTAAAGACTCGGGAATTGTAAAAAGCACATCAGAGGCAAGGAGACTGATAATCCAGGGAGCAGTAGATATAGATGGCAGGACTTTTACAGATCCTGAACAGAAACTGAAACCAGCAGATTATATTATCAGGATCGGTAAGAGGAGGTTTTTGAAGGTAAAAAAATCGTTTTCTATAAAACAGTAAGGAGATAAATCTTTAGGTAAGCCTTCAAAAAATTCCAGGGACAATTGAGATATTTATGAAAGATCCCCTGATTCTTTTTTTGCCATTCCTGATATGGCAATAGAATCGAGCTTATTTATTTTCTTTATATACAGCCCTGCATCTTGAAGGCTTTTCTTGAACTCCTCGAGGCTAAACATACCTCCATCAGGATGTCTTGTTAGCAACCTTACAGGAAGGCTTTTAAGAAAAGGTTTTAACGGTTCTTCAAAGAAAAAATCTCCTGAGGGCTTGAGGACCCTTGAAATTTCTTTAATCCCTTTCTTCCAGTCTTCAAGGTGATGCAGTACACCAATTGAGAAGACTGCATCAAAGGTATTCTCACGAAAATCAAGAGCCATAGCATCACCATGTATGAATTCAACCTTTCCCTTTAAATCCTCAACTATGAGACTCCTTGCTTTCTCAATGTTCCTCGGATCAATATCAATGGCAATAATCCTTTCAGGCTTAAATGTCTTAAAAATAGCAATCGCACCTGTACCGCTGCCAGCTCCAATCTCAAGACAGAGACTGTAGCTTCCTTTATCAGACATTCTTTTGAGCATGGGTATTTCAAAATGCCTCTGAAAAAAGGACCTGAGAGGATTCATGACAATGAGTCTTTCAAAAAGATTAAGCTCCATAATAAAGTATAACATTTTGATTAAGTTTCTTAATAAAAATCATTAAATCCAAAAAGTGATTCAAAATCAGGGAAATTTGAAGCGGCGAAATGTGTTAAAATAAAAATAATTTCTCTATTAGAACTATTCGATGAAAGAGCCTGAGATAACAGAAGAGCTGATTCGCGAGCACGGTTTAACTGAGGAGGAGTATGAGAAAATACTCGATATCCTCGGCAGGAAGCCTACATTTACTGAGCTAGGCATATTCTCTGTAATGTGGTCAGAACACTGTTCGTACAAGAGCTCGAGGATACATTTCAGACACTTTCCCACAGAGGCTCCATGGGTTATTCAGGGACCTGGTGAAAATGCTGGAGTGATAGACATAGGTGATGGTCTTGCAGCAGTTTTTAAAATGGAGTCTCACAATCATCCCTCCTACATAGAACCCTACCAAGGTGCTGCAACAGGAGTTGGAGGCATTCTCAGGGATATATTTACAATGGGTGCAAGACCTGTGGCAAGTCTTAATTCCCTGAGATTTGGAGACCCGAAAGACCCCTATCAGAAACATCTCTTCCACGGTGTAGTTGGTGGAATTGCTGGCTACGGCAACTGTATAGGTGTCCCCACAGTTGGAGGCGAGATATATTTTCATACCTGCTATAATGGCAACATCCTTGTAAATGTCTTCAATCTAGGTATCGCAAAAAAAGACAGGATATTTCGTGGCAGAGCAGAAGGAATAGGAAACCCTGTTATTTATGTAGGCTCAAAAACTGGAAGAGATGGTATACATGGTGTTACAATGGCATCAGAAGAATTCACCGATGATGCCCAGCAGAAGAAACCGAATGTTCAGGTAGGAGACCCCTTTACAGAAAAACTTCTTCTAGAGGCATGCCTTGAGGCAATGTCAAAAGACCTGATTGCTGGAATTCAGGATATGGGTGGAGCAGGATTGAGTTCCTCATCCTCAGAAATGGCCGGCCGGGCAGGAACAGGTATAGAGCTAGAGCTTGAAAAGGTACCCCTTAGAGAAGAGGGCATGATTCCCTATGAGATAATGCTCAGCGAGAGCCAGGAAAGGATGCTCATAGTTGCAAAGGCGGGAAAAGAAAAAGAACTCCTTGATATATTTAAAAAATGGGATCTCGATGCAGTCATTATAGGAAAAGTTACTGATGATGGAATGCTCAGAGTAAAGTGGCACGGAAAGGTTGTTGCTGAAATTCCGGCCAAAAAGATATCCGAAGATGCACCAAAATATGATAGACCCAGAAAAAGACCAGCCTGGCAGGATGAGCTTCAGCAGCTTAATCTCGAACATATCCCTATACCTAAGGAATTTAATTCTGTCCTTCTTAAACTTCTTTCATCCCCAAGTATTGCATCAAAAGAGCTCGTCTGGGAGCAGTATGACCATATGGTAAGAACAAATACAGTTGTAAGGCCTGGTGCTGATTCAGCAGTTATAAGAATAAAAGGTACCAGTAAAGCAATTGCCATCAGTGTTGATTGTAATTCTCGCTATTGCTATCTTGATCCTTACAGAGGAGCAATGCTTGCAGTTGCTGAGGCTGCAAGGAATGTTGCGTGCTCAGGTGCGAGGCCATTGGCTATAACTGATAATCTCAATTTTGGAAATCCTGAAAAACCTGAGGTTATGTGGCAGTTTGTTGAATCCATTAAGGGGATAGCAGAGGCATGCCGGGTGCTCGAGACACCTGTTGTTTCGGGGAATGTGAGTTTTTACAATGAAACAAAAGGAAGTGCTATCTATCCAACTCCCACCATTGCCATGGTCGGAATCCTTGAAGATGTAAAGAAGGCAAGGAATATAGGTTTTAAAGAAGGACTTGAGGTCTTTCTTCTAGGAGATACTTATAATGAACTGGGCGGCTCAGAATACCTCTACCTCATACACGGAATTGAGAGAGGACTTCCTCCGGTCATTGATCTTGAAAAAGAGAAAAGACTTATCAGACTTCTTGAGAAACTTGTAAAATTAGATGTCATCCATTCCTGTCATGATTGTTCTGAAGGAGGACTATCTGTATGTATTGCTGAATCTGCTATTTATGGAAACACGGGAGCTGAGATTGATCTCAGCATTATCTTAAAAAATAACACTCTCAGACCGGATAGCCTTCTTTTTGGAGAATCTTCTGGAAGAGCAGTAGTCACTGTTCACAGGTCTAAGAGCAGGGAACTGATCCAGATGGCAGATGAATACGGTATTTCCTGTCAGCTTATTGGCAGAACAGGCGGTGATAGGCTTCTATTAAAGGGGTATATTGATCTTTCAATCTCAGAAATAAGTAATTCCTATAAGAATTCACTGAAGGAATTATTTGGATGAAAAAGAGACTTATCTATACACCGAAAGAAGAGTGCGGGATTTTTGGAATATACGGTCATCCCGAGGCAGCGAATCTTACATATCTGGGACTTTATGCCCTCCAGCACAGGGGTCAGGAAGGTTCAGGCATATGCTCTTCTGATGGTAAACAGGTATATTATGAAAAGGCACTGGGGCTCGTTGCTGATATTTTCACTGAAAAGAGGTTAAAAAAACTTCCCGGTTTTATCGCTATAGGCCATAATAGATATTCAACAGCAGGAGGCAGTTTCTTGAAAAATGTTCAGCCTATAGTTGCCAATTTCTCCCTTGGAACAATCTCCTTAGCCCATAATGGAAATCTTGTGAATGCCTATGAACTCAGGCAGAAACTTGAAAAAGATGGCGCCATATTCCAGTCAACTTCAGACAGTGAGGTAATAATCCATCTTATAGCCCATTCAAGGGATGGTTCTCTTCACGAAAGAGTAATCTCTGCTGTACAGAAGATATCAGGAGCATTCAGCCTTCTTCTGATGACAGAAAAGGAGCTCATTGCAATAAGAGATCCCTATGGTGTGAGACCGCTGAGCCTTGGTATATTTGATGGTGCCTATGTAGTGGCCTCGGAAACCTGTGCCTTTGACCTTATAGGTGCAAAATATATAAGGGATATTGAGCCGGGCGAGATGCTTGTTATAAACGAACATGGTCTAAGCTCAAGAAAGATTCTTTTCTCACCCAGAAGATCTTTCTGTATATTTGAATTCATCTATTTTTCAAGACCTGATAGCATGATCTTTGGATACCAGAGCGTTGACAGGGTCAGAAAAATACTTGGAAGAAATCTTGCAAAAGAATCCGAAACAGAGGCAGATATAGTGATACCTGTTCCTGATTCCGGTGTACCTGCAGCCCTGGGATTTGCTGAGGCAAGTGGCATTCCTTTTAATTTTGGCCTCGTAAGGAATCATTATGTAGGAAGGACATTCATAGAGCCAAAGCAATCCATAAGACATTTTGGTGTTAAGATCAAACTCAATCCCATCCGTGATGTTCTTGAAGGTAAAAGGGTAATAGTTGTTGATGACTCTATTGTAAGGGGAACGACGAGTAAGAAGATTGTCAAGATGCTCTTTGAAGGTGGTGGTGCAAAGGAGGTTCATATGAAGATAAGCTCACCACCAACCATCGGTCCGTGTTTCTATGGAATTGATACACCGACAAGACAGGAACTGATTGCATCAACCCATCTTGTTGAAGAGATAAGGAAATACATAACAGCCACAAGTCTTCAGTATCTCAGTATTAAAGGACTCCTATCGGCAGTTGATAAACCCGAGGATTACTGTACTGCCTGCTTTGATGGAAATTATCCAATAGAATTTCCAAGGGAAGAGACAGAACAGCTCGAGATGATATTCACTGCCTGAGGAAAAAACAGTGTGGAAGGATAATATCTCCTTTATCCTTGTTGAACCAAGAGAACCCGGCAATATCGGTGCTTCTGCAAGGGCTATAAAGAATATGGGATTTTTGAATCTGGAACTTGTTAATCCCTTCAGAGAAAAAATATTTAATGAAAAGGAAATTAAAAAAAGACTTGAAGATTCAGAGGCAAGGTGGTTTGCAACTGATGCTATTGATATTTTAAGAAAGGTAAGGATCCACAGAACACTCCATGATGCAATATCTGATAAATCTCTGGTTGTCGGTACAACAAGACGCATTGGAAAAAGAAGGGGAGTAATCTTATCAGTGAAGGAAGGAATAAAAAGGATACTTGAGGTGGCATCATCTAACAGAGTTGCCATACTCTTTGGAAGGGAGGATAAAGGTCTTTTTAATGAAGAGGTAAAGGAATGCGGTTTTTTAATGACCATACCCACCTCAAAAAGGTCTCCTTCACTTAATCTTGCCCAGGCCGTACTTATAATCGCCTACGAACTACATTGCCAGGTAACAGAATTCTCTAATGAAAAAGAGATAATTGAAATGCCCTTAATAAAATTTGTAAACCATGAAGATATAGATGATCTCCTTAAAAGAATCAGGGAGGCCCTGAAGACCCTCGGCTATATTCCAAGGGGTGACAGAGATCTTGAAGAGAAGGTCATGAATAACCTTGGTTTTCTCCTCAGGAGAGCAGGTCTTACAGACTGGGAGCTTAATATGCTTCACGGTATATGCACAGCAGTGATTAGAGCTAGGGAGGATATGCAATCAGTAATGAGTTAAAAACCCTTATATTTACTTATGTTAAAATAACACACTGAAAGGAGCCTTTTGTGATACCTTATAAAGATGACAATCCAACACACACTTTTCCCTTTTTTACTGTTACAATCATTTGCCTGAATGTGGGAATATACCTTTTGCAGGTAATCACCTCCAGCACCGAAAGATTTGCCCTGCTTTATGGTGCCATACCTTCAGCAATACTTACCTTTGAGTCCAATCAGCCGATTCACCCTGTAGTAACACTATTGACCTCCATGTTTCTTCACGGCGGATTGTTTCACCTTGCAGGAAACATGCTTTATCTCTGGATATTCGGCAACAATATTGAAGATACCCTCGGTCATATAAAATTTCTATTATTCTATCTTCTTGCTGGAGTTTTTGCTGCCTACAGTCACGCAATTGTTGAAGGTCCCTCATCAAATATTCCCATGATCGGTGCAAGCGGTGCAATCTCTGGAATACTTGGTGGCTATCTTATCCTTTATCCCCATGCCAGAGTCCACACATTAATGATCTTCGGATTCTTTGTCCAGGTGGTTAGAATTCCAGCCTTGATAGTTATAGGATTTTGGGCTATTATACAGATATTGAATGGTCTCATTACAGCAGGTATTGGAGGCCAGGGTGGAGTTGCCTGGTTTGCCCATATAGGAGGATTTCTGTTTGGGTTGTTTACAATAAAATTATGGAGACCAAAGAGGAGGTATTATTATAGATGGTAGTGACATGTCCCCAGTGCAAGGTAAAATTGAAGGTTGATGATGCAAAGATTCCCGCCCAGGGTGCAAGATTCAAATGTCCTAAGTGCTCTACTGCAATTTTTGTAAAACCACCAGAGCAAACAAAGGTTGAATCCACACCCGCTTTTACAGGGAAAAAAGAAGATATTACTCAGGTATCAAGCGGACTTGATATGAAAAAGGTACTAATTGCACATGGAGATGAGCAGTTGCTTAAAGAGATGGAAAGACTTGTACGTGAGGCAGGATATATACCTGTAGTTTCACAGGATGGAATTGAGGCTATCGTGAAGGCATCAAAGGAATTGCCTTTTGTGGCAGTTCTTGATGTTGCCCTTCCTAAGGAATACGGTTTTGATGTATGCAGGAAGCTTAAAGAGATTGAATATACAAAGGATATTAAGGTAATACTCATTACATCTGTCTACGACAAAACAAGGTATAAAAGGCCTCCTGTATCTCTTTACGGTGCAGATGATTATATTGAAGAGCATGAGGTAAAAGAAGCGCTTATAAAAAAAATAAAGGCTATAAAATCAAGTCCTGCAGATGAAAGGGCTTCACCTGATACACAGAAAGACATAACTCCTCCTGAAAAGAAAGAAAGGCTCTTACCAAAAGGCCTTGATAGCTTTATCCCGCCCGGTGAGACAGAAAAGGTAAAAAGTGAGCCCTCCAAGGTGCAGCCTCGGGAGGTTATTTCAGAAAAAGCCATAGAACCAGAGGCCAGAGTATCTATTGGGGCTGAAGCAACTGATGAGATGGCAGAAAAGGCAAGAAGGCTTGCAAGGACAATTATATCTGACATATATTTTTACAATCCCCAGAAATTTGAGGATGCTGTAAAAAAAGGCACATTTTATGAAACCTTTCAGGAGGAGCTCAAGGAAGGCCTTAAATTATATGAAAGCCGTATCCCGTACGAGGTCAGAAAAAGGGCTGATTATTTTAAAGAGCAGATAGAGGCCTTTATAGAAAGCAAGAAAAAATAAAAAATTAAGAAAAAGCGAGAAAAAACCAAAAAAAACTACGAATCAGCTAAAAATTCCTTTATCATATCCTTATTTAACCTTGCTTAAAGATCGTAAGGCTTAATATATTATTAGCACTCTCATTAATTGAGTGCTAATAATATTTTTCTTTGCTCACTTTGTGAGCAGAAATTTAATTAATGGATAGAGAAAGGAGTGAAGCGCCTATGAAGTTTAAACCTTTGAAGGAAAGAGTATTTATTAAGTATTCAGAGGAAATGGAAAAGACGCCTGGCGGTCTTTATGTGCCAGATACGGCAAAGGAGAAACCCCAGAAGGGTGTGGTCGAGGCAGTAGGTCCTGAGGTTAAAGAGGTAAAGGTTGGTAATACCGTGCTATTTGATAAGTACTCCGGTACCAAAATAAACCTTGATAATCAGGAATACCTGATTATAAAAGAAGAAGATATCCTTGGGATATTAGAAGAATAAAGGAGGTTGAAGCTTATGGCAGCAAAACAGCTTATATTCAATGAACATGCAAGACAGAAGATACTTGATGGTGTGACAATTCTCACAAACGCTGTAAAGGCAACACTTGGGCCTCAGGGAAGGAATGTAATAATTGACAGAAAATTCGGTTCCCCTCTTATTACAAAGGATGGTGTTACTGTTGCAAAAGAGATAGAGCTGAAGGATCCCTTTGAGAACATGGGAGCCCAGCTCGTAAGAGAAGTGGCAAGCAAGACATCAGATACAGCCGGTGATGGGACAACAACAGCAACTGTTCTTGCCTATGCCATCTATAAAGAAGGGATGAAACATGTAGTTGCTGGTGCGAATCCAATGGAGCTCAAGAGGGGCATAGAGAAGGCTGTCGAGACAGTTGTTGAAGAGCTAAAAAAACTCAGCAAGCCAGTTCAGGATAAAAAAGAGATTGCCCAGGTTGGAACTATCTCAGCAAATAATGATCCTGAGATAGGAAATCTAATAGCCGATGCAATGGATAAGGTTGGCAAGGATGGAGTAATAACAGTGGAAGAGGCAAAAGGTTTAGCTACAACCCTTGATGTTGTTGAGGGAATGCAGTTTGACCGTGGATATATCTCTCCCTACTTCATCACTGATCCCGAAAGGATGGAGTGCGTCTATGAGGATGTCTTTATACTGATTCATGAAAAGAAGATCTCCTCAATGAAAGACCTTATCCCTCTGCTTGAAAACATAGCAAAAATGGGGAAGCCACTTCTAATCATTGCAGAGGATGTTGAGGGTGAAGCCCTTGCAACACTTGTTGTTAACAAACTCAGGGGAACACTTCAGGTCTGTGCAGTGAAGGCACCGGGCTTTGGTGAGAGAAGAAAGGCAATGCTTGAGGATATCGCAATCCTTACAGGTGGTACAGCAATAACCGAAGACCTGGGCATAAAGCTTGAGAATATAAAAATGTCTGACCTCGGAAGGGCAAAAAAGATTGTTGTTGACAAAGAGAATACCACAATAGTTGAGGGTGCAGGAGATCACCAGAAGATACAGGGAAGAATAAAGCAGATAAAGACACAGATTGAAGAGACAACCTCTGATTATGACAGGGAAAAGCTACAGGAACGCCTTGCAAAACTCGCAGGAGGTGTTGCAGTAATCAGGGTTGGTGCTGCTACAGAGACAGAGATGAAGGAGAAGAAGGCAAGGGTTGAGGATGCCCTTCATGCAACAAGGGCTGCTGTAGAGGAAGGAATAGTCCCAGGTGGTGGAGTGGCCCTTTTAAGATGCATACCAGCTCTTGAGAAACTTAAACTCGAGGGTGACAGACAGGTCGGTGTGGAGATTGTGAAGAAGGCCCTTGAGGAGCCTATTAAGAACATTGTCCAGAATGCAGGCCTTGAGGGTGCTGTGGTTGTTGAGAAGGTCAAGGCTTCAAAGGATGTAAACTACGGCTTTGATGCACAGAAAGAGGAATTTACTGATATGATGAAGGCTGGTATAATTGACCCCACAAAGGTTACAAGGCTTGCACTTGTTAATGCAGCCTCAGTGGCAGGCCTGATGCTCACAACAGAGGTAATGGTGACGGAGATACCTGAGGAAGAAAAGTCTAAGATGCCTCATCCGGGCATGGGAGATATGTACTAAGAATTTAAGCCGGGCAGAAATTCTGCCCGGCTTAAATTTTATCTATTACTTCTGTACTGCAGTATAAACTCCATCCCAGTCTTCAGGTGGTGGATTCAGGATATAATTTTTGCATCTTTCCATAAATACCATTGATGCCCTGTCATTAAATTTATTGAAAATTTCTCTGAATATTACTTCTGCCTCAATGAATCTCCTTTTACTGTAAAGATAAAGGGCTTCTTCAAATCTCCGGATCATGTGGGAAATGGAAGACTCAGGTGATAGCACCTCATAGATATTAACAGGCTCCTTCCTGCCTTTTACCCTTATTAGGTCGAGCTCCCTGATAAGGAATTCACCTTCAGGAAGATTTTGGTATGTGAAGGAGCTTATGATTATCTCTGTTCCATAAAATTTATTCAGTCCTTCAAGCCTCGAGGCAAGATTAACTGTATCTCCAACCGCTGTGTAATCAAACCTTATATCGGTTCCCATGTTTCCAATTATGGCCTCACCTGTGTTAATTCCTATACCTATCCTTAGCTCAGGGTATCCTTCATTTTTTAGCCTTTCATTAAGGACTCTTAGTTCCCTTATCATTTCTAAAGCAGTGTAAACTGCTTTTTTTGCATGCTGGGGTAGCTCAAGCGGTACATTATAGATTGCCATTATAGCATCACCAATATACTTGTCAAGCATACCGCCGTTTTTAAGGACAATCCTTGTCATTGGATCAAGATATTTATTAAGAAGGCCTACAAGCCTTTCAGGCTCAAGGGCTTCTGAGATTGCTGTAAAGTCCCTTATATCAGAAAAGAGCACTGTTATAACCCTTTTTTCTCCACCGAGCTTCATGGCATCAGGATTCTTGATTATGATATTTACCAGCTCTGGTGATACATAGCTTGAGAAAGCCTTTTTGAGAAAGCGACTCCTCTTCTCTGTTATTAGATTTCTGTAGGCCTCTGAAACTGTATAAAAAAGAAAAAGGGACACAAAGGGATAGAGTACAGAGAGATCAAGAAAGTAGTTTTTAAAGATCATTATATTAAAGCTCAAGGAAAGTATAGTTATAAAAATGAAGAGACCAAGGGAGAAGAGGGTTTTAGAAGTTCTTGCTGAAAGTATGGCTAAGAGAAGGACTGGCATGCAGATAAAAAATATATCGAGCAAGGCTACCCAGGAATTATAAATAAGATAATGGCCTTTAAGGATATTTGATGCCACCGTTGCATGGATCTCCACACCCGGCATTACTGGATCAAAGGGTGTATTGCGGACATCAGCAATGCCTATCTCAGTGGCTCCTATAAAGACTAAGGAGCCCCTGAATTCTTCAGGTTCTATTCTTGACTTTATTAAATCAACAGCAGGGATTGTTTTAAATGAGCCACCTTTACCATAGTAATTAATTGAAAGTGCACCGCTTTCATCAGAAGGTATAACTTCCTTTCCAAGAAGAAGCCTTGAAATGCCGAATTCTTCAATCTCTACTATGATTTGTTCGTCTCTGTAACGCCTTATTGCCTGAAGTGCAAGGGATGGATATATATCACCGTTATAGATAAATAATAGATTTGCCTTTCTGATAAGACCATCTTTATCTGGCAGAATATTAAAAAAACCTGTCTCTGCCTTTATGGACGGAATATTGAGCTCAGCATGGGGAAATTCCCTCAAAGGAAGGACTTTTATGTCACCTTTTGTCTTTATGAGTTTTATCCTTGAATTTCTCAAAACTGAGAGACTTTTATCTGAAATGAATGTCTCTTCATCCCTCAGATAGTATCCTGTGATAACCTTTGAGGATTTATTGATTCTATCTGACAGGATTCTGTCAGACTCAGGATTTGATGGCTCTGAAAATACCATGTCAAGGCATATAACCTCTGCATACCTTAGATTTTCAATTAATCTTGCAATAATCCTCCTGTCCCATGGCCATCTTCCCAGCTCATCTATGCTTTTTGAGTCAATGGCTACAATAAGTATTCTACCGTCAGGTTCAATCTCACCTCTAAGCCTGAATCTTGCATCTTTCAGTTTTAGTTCAATAGAATTCAGAAAATCAGGTTTAAAAAAATAAAGAAGAGAGGTCAGGATAATTGCTATTAAGGCTAAAAGAAGATAAAAAAGGCCCTTTGCCTTCATGCATTATTATGACACAGGTCATAGAGCAGAATACAGTTCTGAGATTAAAATTAAAATCATGAATATTAGAACACTCAGATACCTTATTCAGTGGGGTATCCTTTCTGTTGTCCTTTACGGAGGATATAAGTTTTACCTCTTTGTGGATAGTCTTGAAAAAGGTCTTGTCCCCTCTTTTGAGAGACCATCCATTGTTGATGGCTTTCTGCCTATAGGTGGGCTAATGGCAATTAAGCTCTGGTTTATGGAAGGAATTTTTGACCCAGTTCATCCAGCTGCAATTGTTATACTCGGTAGTGCACTTTTGTTAGCACTGGTTCTTAGAAAATCCTTCTGTGGATGGATATGCCCTGTAGGAACTCTATCTGAGCTTCTTTATAAAGGAGGCAGCAGACTTTTTGGAAAGAATTTCAGACTGCCCGTTTATCTTGACTATCCCTTGAGATCTATTAAGTATTTAATTATGGCTTTCTTTATTTATGTGATTATCTTTAAAATGAATTCACAGGCAATAGCTACATTCCTTTCAACCCCTTACTGGAAGGTTGCAGATATAAAGATGCTGAAGTTTTTTATAAATCCCTCTACAACAACTGTTATAGTACTATCAGCACTTTTTGTTCTCTCCTTTCTTTATAAAAACTTCTGGTGCAGATATCTCTGTCCCTATGGAGCACTTCTTGGACTCCTTGCCCTTATCAGTCCTTCAAGGATTAGAAGGGACAAATATAAATGTATTTCCTGTAAACTCTGCTCAAAGAACTGTCCTTCAATGTTGCCTGTTGATAGAAAAAAATATATCCACTCACCTGAATGTACAGGCTGTTTAACCTGTGTGAGTTACTGCCCTTCTGACTGTCTTGCCATAACCTTCGGAGGCAGGACCTTGAACCCCTTTTTATTTACTGCTGGAGTTTTGTGTTTATTTTTCGGATTGATTCTCCTTGCCAAGATTATAGGGAAATGGAAATCTCATATATATCCTCATGAGCTCCTTTCCCTCATGCCTTTCATTGATAAATTCTCCCATCCCTGATTTTATTCTGTAAGTTTCAGCAGTGTCTCAACATTCATAATATGTTTGCCCTCCGGATATTCCCTTTTATACTGAAACAACCTCTCCCTTGCCTGCCTTTTAAAACCCAGTTCATAAAGGGTCATGGCTGTAAGATAAAGGGCTGTTTCCCTCTGGGGTACCTCTGGATACTCCTCCAGTATAAGTAAATATTCTGCAAGGGCTGCTTCAGGATTTCTTAAAAATCTTGAATACACTGCTCCCCTCTCTAGTCTTGCATCAGATCTTATTTCAGGGTTATCTGAAAGGTCAAGGGCAATCTGATATATATAAAGTGCCTCATCGTATTTTCCGCTATCAGCAAGATAATGGCCATAGTTTATATTCCATCTCGCAATTATATGGGGAAGGGCACCTGATATCTCCCAGTCCCTTGGTGGTTTCGGGCCTGTTATCTCAGAAAGTCCTGTCTTCGCTCTTTCAAGAGCCGTGCCTGGTTCAACCTTTACAGGATCAGCAGGAACATAACCACGGGTATTCTGGACCATGGTATCTGGTTTGAGTGCCTTTTCTCCCTTCTCATAACCAGAAATGGATACCACATCCTCATTTCCAAAGAATACATTTGCCTGCCCCTGTGTGAGCATCATGAACTCTGTGCCTTTGATACCAGCAACTGCAGTGGGACTTTTCACCCGGTAATTGACAGTCTGACCTGTGAATCTAGTAATCGTTGCCCTTAGCTTTCCCTGTGTAATAGAAAATAATCCGTCCTTTCTTCCATCGCCAATTATGTATTCATTTATCTCAAACTCTGTATTCTCTGAAAGGGTGAAGGTGCTACCATCACTGAGTTTAATTAAAGCCCAGCTTTTTTGTTCTGTCTTTATCCAGTAACCTTTTTCAAGAGAAAGACCCCTTTTTGCCTTTTTATAAGGTATGCCAGCCTTTTCCCTGTAAAACACTGACCCATCAGTCTTTTCGATCTCACCGATTGAAGCAAAGGCAGTATGGAAGGTTAAAAAAATAAAGACAACCATAAAGTAATATTTCATTTTCTTTATCTCTTTCATATCCGCACCTCCCTAATTCAAGAGGAATGTGAAAATTCCCTTGACAGGAGTTATTATATAATGATAGCTCTAAAACAAGAAAGGTAAAATTCACATGGGGGTAATTTATATGAGGAAATTAGCTCTAATCGCTACAATTAGCTTAAGCATGGCTTTTTGCTCTATCTTGTATGCTCATACAATTGGCTTTAAAAAGGACATTGAAGTAGGGATAATAAAAAAAGATGGTATGAGGCTGAGTGGCATCTTAAAAGAATTTCATGATGCAACTGGCATAATTATTCCAGAACCCAATGATAGAAACATCGAGCCCATTCCTCCAGAGTTTGAGGCCTTTCCAAAAAGTCTGACTGTAAAACCTCAGGAACCACCAAAGCTCCCTCAGCCAGTTCTTAAACTATCTCAAACAAAGGTGACAAAGGGTATTAAGTGTATTGATTCAGAAGGAGAGGCAGCTATAATTAATAATGATATCCCCTCTGCAAAGGCAGAGGCTATAGCAAGGGCAAAGTGGAATGCCATTGAACAGGTAGCGGGAGTGCAGGTAAGAGCTCAGACAGTTGTTCAGAACATGGCACTTGTTGATGATATGGTCACCAAACAGATAAAGGGTCTTGTAACAGGATACACATTAAAAAAGGGATGGCAGGAAGATGGTGTTTATAAAGTGATTGCTAATGTGTGTATTGAGACTTCTCTGGCAGATGATGCAGCAAGTATGCTCGGCCTGAATAATTCTATTGCAGTATTCATACCTGCAAGAAAGCCAAGGCTTGTGAGTGAGACCGAGGAGAGACAGATAAAAGGAACAGGAAAAAGAGAGACCTATGGCTTTAAGACAGAGGATGAATATGAGGAAAGTAATATTTTAAGCGAGACCATTATTGGAAGGTTAACAGAAAAGGGGTTAACAGTTATTGATATAGCACCCGGTAATATTACAGAGGCAAGGCAGGTTGAGGATGCTATAAGGAGTGGAAATTATCTCATCCTCAAGAGCTACATGTATCAATACCTTTCCAATATACTTCTGATAGGAAAGGTGGATTACACCATATCCACAAAAAAGGGACAGGACATTGGCTATGGAATCTCTATGCCCTTTAATAATGTGACCACAAGACTTACTTACAGGATTGTAGCAAGGGATCCTGAAACAGGTCGGATAAGAGTGCTTGCCGCTGGTGAAGAAGAAGGAAAGGGACTTGCCCCCAATATAGAGGATGCAGCAGCCAGGAGCATGAAGGACCTTGCTGAGAAATTCACACCTGTTGTATTTGATAAACTCAGTCAATACATCCAGGGTATAACAAAGAGGGTCAGGATAAGGGTTCTCGATATAAAGGACACAGGAACCAGTTTTGCTATTAAAGAGATCATTCAGAACACAGCCTGGGTTACAGAGGTAGAGGAAAAGGGGCTTGGCGAATTTATGATTGCCTATCCAGAAAACACAGTCTATCTTGCAAACAGTCTCAGCCAGAAGGGATTTGAGGTGGTGGATTTTTCTAATTATTCTCTCACCCTGAGATACAGGGGCTTATAAAATGGAACTCTATGAGCAGATAAATAAATTAAGGGACTATCTATTGAGTCTACCTACCGGAAGATACATAGGTAAGATTATCCTTTTCGGAAGCCATGCAAAGGGATATGCTACCAGGGATTCAGATATTGATATTCTTCTTATTACCATAAATGGTAAAGCTCTAAGGGAGGAGCTATTAGATAGTATTTATGATTTTATGACAGAAGAGGGCATTCCCATTGAGGTGGTGTTTGGAAATGTAAATGACATTTATTTTTCAAAAGACCCTTTTATATCAAATGTGCTCAGATACGGCGTGGAGGTATATTCAATGAATGAATCAGAACTCAAAAGATCGGTCATAGAAGGTCTGTTAGGTCTTGCTGAAGAGTATCTTAAAGGAGCAGAAGAGATAGCAAACAGTGGTCATTTGAGGATAGCAATAGATGCAGGTTACAACGCAGCAGAACTGGCAGTAAAGGCCCTTATTCTTTTAAAGCAGGATGATTTGCCAGGTAGCCATGGTGGCATTGCAAGCCTTTTTGGGCCAGCTTTACATAAAGACTGCTGAAATAGAGAGAGCTTGGAAGGGCTCTAAACAGAGCACTTGAATTGAGAAACAGGGCAAGATACAGGATAGATGCTTCCATTAACAAAGAGGAAGTTTTTTCTGTGCTTGAGCTTGCAAAAAAGTTACTTTATTTTGCTACCTTAAAAAAGGACTCCTTTTTTGGAGGAGAACAAAAAATGTAAAGGAGGTTATTGATGGTAAAAAGAGCATTTATAATTTTCTTCCTTTTTCTTGGCTGTGCACCTATGGTAGTGAAGATTGATCCAACCACCTTTATTGTAGATACAGGTCCAAAAGAAAATATTCCTCCAGTATGCAGGTCTGCCTATGAATCCGTAACCCCAAAGGTAGCTGTAGCAAATTTTACAAACAATACCACCTTTGAATATGCAAGGGTTGTCCAGGAAAATGTGCGAGGAGCATCCCAGAGAACAGCAGTAGGTGGTGCTGCAGCAGGAGTGGCTCCTGGTGCAGCAGGCATTGTATGGGGCGTAAAGGAGAGAGCACAGTTTGAGAGAGAATCCCAGAGGATAGAGCGAGAATTTAATGCGAAACTTTCAGAGAGTGTTGAAGATGGAATAACCGATGAGATAGTTAATATGGGCGGTGCAAAGGTTTATACAAGGAGTGAGATGAAGAAGGTGCTTGAGGAGCATAAATTCCAGGCATCAGGTCTCGTTGATGAATCCACACTTGTTCAGTTAGGAAGGATTGCTGGAGTTAGATACATTATCACGGGTTCAGTAAATAATGTGGACCTTAAGTGGGTTACCCTTGAGGAGGCAAGGGCAGCGGCAAAGGATATATTTGGAAAGGTTGGCATGGTAATGGCAGCTGGCATGGAGGCACAGGAGGGCTGGAATATTAATGCTGAGATTTCCATAAGAATAATCGATGTTGAGACAGGAGAGATACTTTTTTCAAAGATTGTCCGCGGCAGGCATGTAATTGGAAAGATGGCCTATCCGAATTTTGATGCGATGATAGGTGGAATAAAAAAGGCTGCATCAAATGCTATTGCTGATGCAAGACCAGAACTGTCAAAATGGTTTACTGTTAAGGGTTATATCCTCCAGACCAGAACCTCTCCTGATGGCAGACAGAGGGCTGCACTCGTGAGCATAGGTGAGAAGCATGGCCTGAAACCTAATTCTGAGCTTATAGTTTATACCTTCCAGGAGATTCAGGATCCCTTTACAGGAAAGCCATCCTGTGACACAGTCAGACTTCCGGTAAGGCTCATTGTTACAGAACAGCTTCAGGCAGACAAGGCCTGGACAATAATAGAGGGCAATCCAGACCAGGTCAAGCGTGTGAGGATGGGCCAGCTTGTAGAAAGGGCACCTCTAAGAGGAAAGGGTTTCTTCCAGACTATAGGTCATTGATGTGAAAATTACCTTTACAACTGAGAGAGCTCATTATATTATAAGTTGAGAATATGAGCTATCTTTAAGGAGGTCTTTATGAAAAAGCTTTCTTTAATAACACTTCTTCAAATGGTAATCTTACTTTTTATTTCAGGATGTGCAAAAAAGCCTGTTGAAAAATGCCTTGCTCCAGAAGATAATGCTCCACACCATTATCTAATGGGTATGGAAGCCCTTGAAAGAGGAAAGACAGATACAGCAATAGAGAAATTTGAAAGGGCGCTATACTGTGATGAAAAATTCTCAATGGCACAATCTGCTATGGCAATAGCCCTTGCTGAGAAGACAAGGCTGCAGAAGGATCCAAAATTCAGGCAGATTGAGCTGGAGAGAATAGAGGAAAGGCTTAAGAAGGCAAGAAAGCTTATGAGGAGTCCAGAGGATCAATTTGACTACAATTTGGCAGTAATGAGAGTGAATACTATATTAAAAATTGATGACTGGCTTAATAAGGTAGAGGATGCCTACAGGGACACAATGAAGCTCAAGGTAGATGAAAGGAAGATGATCTATTATCAGGGAACAGAGGCAGGCCATTACTTTATGGGTATTGCCTATCTCGATGCCCTCGAATTTCAGAAGGCAAGGGACAGGTTTGCCGATGTACTAAATGCAAGGCGTGAAGGAAAGTGGCATGCACCTGCTGATAGGGCCTGGAAAAAGACAGATAAGATTGTCAGGGCAATGGCAGGTATCACTATTGGAGATGTTGGTAAAAAGATTGCCATTAAGGATGCTATAACAAGGGGAGATCTCGCAGCCCTTTTAATTGATGAGCTGAAACTTGATAAACTCTTTGCTGGCAGGATCCCTGTCCGTACAGAGGTGGAAAAACTCAGGCCAGAGTTTGTCCCTGCTGATATAATGGATCATCCCTTTAAGGAAGAGATAATCACTATTCTTAAATGGAAGGTTAGGGGTCTTGAGCCAAAGTATGATGAGACCACAAAGGCCTATCTCTTCAAGCCAGAGGATTTAGTAAAACGTGGTGAGATGGCATTCATCCTTGAGGATGTGCTTATAAAAATAACAGGTGATGAAAGGATTGCTACTGCCTATTTCGGTCATGAGAGGTCACCATTTCCTGATGTGAGACCGACATCACCTCTTTACAATGCAGTTATGAACATGACAACCCGCGGCATAATGGAGCCGGAGCTTTCTGGTGAATTTAGAATAGATGATCCGGTTGATGGTGCAGAGGCACTCCTTGCAATAAGGGTCTTAAAACAGAGAATGAATATTTATTAATCAGGAGGTTAAAAATGAAAAGAGTTATAGTACTTATTTTTTCAATCCTTCTAATGGCATGCCTTGCCCTTGCCCAGCAGGACATACACCAGCATACGGCTGAGCCATCTCCACAGATATCAGCCACATTCCAGCTTGCAAATCAGTGGCTCCAGCAGAATAATCTCTCTATCACAACAACACCTGAACAGGCATTTGTAAATGATTATCTTCTTGTTGCAGCAGAGGGACTTCCCTCACCTACAGCAAGGACACCAGGACAGAGAAGGATCACTGCTGAGCGTGCTGCAACTGCACTTGCATACAGACAGCTTGCTGAGATACTTGAAGGAGTTGCTGTTGTTGGCGACACCCTTGTTAAGGATGCAGAGCTCCAGTATGATGTTGTAAGGACAGCAGTTGCTGGTTTTATAAAAGGTGCAGAGATTGTTTATAAAGAATGGAACCCCCAGGAAGAGGTTGCCCTTGTAATAGTAAAAGTAGGAATGTCAGGACCGAAGGGTTTTGGCAGCCTGATGTATGAAAAGATAATGGGCGACCCGAATATAAAAAAAGACCTACTTAAACCAGAACCCTCTTTTAAAACAAAGCCTGTTACTCTTGAAGAGAATTATGATGGTCTTATAATTGATGCCACAGAGGTGAATTTCAGGCCTGCTCTTATTAACAGGATATTCACACCAAAAGGAGATATCCTTTATGACCCATCAAAGGTGAGTCAGAAGGTCCTTGTAGAACAGGGCTGTGGTGAATATACAAACAGTATAGAGAAGGCAAAGGCAGCCCTTGAGAAGAGGGGGGTAAAAAATCCCCTTATTGTGAAGGCAGCTGGGACAGTCACTCCTTCAGACCTGCAGGTCTCTGAGGAAGATGCAGTGAGAATCTATTCAGCAAACCAGAAAGCCAATTTCTTTGCCTCTGCAAAGGTAGCCTTTGTCCTGAGATAAAAAGGAGTTGGGGTTGAGGAAGAGAGATAGATTAAAGGTTTTAAAACTCAGCCCCAACATTTTATTTTTTCTTATACTGATATGTGCAGTTCATGTAATTACAAACCGCGCCTCTTCAGCAGAACTCTCAAGGGATCAGGAGCAGAAGATAGAAAAGATAGCCCTGATTCTTTCAGAAGAGCTTGCCAGCAGAAATATAAAAGGTGTAACCCTAAAAAACTTTTTTGACCTGAGGGGCAGGACAGGCTCCTTTGAGAAGATACTCTCTGAAAAACTCAGAAAGGCCCTCATAAAATTCAGTAAAAGAAGATTTAAGGTTTTCACAAAGGATTCCGAATTTATTATAAAAGGCACAGTTATACCATATTCTGAAAAAAACAGATTTGACCTGAAGATAGAACTCATTAAGATAAAGACACAATCACAAGATGAAGAGGTTCTTTTTACATATACAGGAATTTTTAAAAGATGAGTGATGATTTAAAGGAGGAATTGACATGGTGGTTGGAGCATCTGAGATATTTGTCCTTTTTATTCTGTTGATTTTTATAGGTATCTTTGCGGTCTGGCTTTTTGCTCTGATTGACATCTTAAAGAGTGAGTTTACCGGCTACAATAAGATTATCTGGATACTTGTTGTACTCTTTATCCCACTTGTTGGCGCAGTATTGTATTTTATCATCGGAAGAAAGCAGAAACTTAATCAGCGCTGAAAAGGAGATTTGTAATGGGTTATTTATTTTTCCTCTTTGCACTTGGCAATCCTGTTTATACTGCTCATGACCCTAGATATACTGCATGGAGACCAGGTAGAAAAGAGACAACTCTTTCAGGCTCAAATCAGTATGCCTTTAGAGGACTTGCAATAAAGGCAAAATGGAGAGCAGTCACAGAGGATGTCAAAAACCATAAAAAGGCTCCAATCACTGATAAAAGGGTTTTGCTTGGCATTGCAATCTTTTTAATAATCATAGGAGTGATGGCATTAAACCCCGCATTAAGTCTTTTGCTTTTTATAATTTCTGGTGTAATTTCAATAGTGGCAATAATTAAAGGTAAGGGATGGGTTAGAGTCATAGCTTTAGTTATATGTATTCTTTCAGTTATATTGATAATATCAGTAATGACAAAGGCAAAAAGTCACATGGATATATACAGAAAGAGCATTGAAGAGTTGAAATGACAATAATAAAAAGTTATGTATTGAGCAATCTTACTGATGTGAAAAAAATAATATTGATATTGTTTCTGCCGATTTTATTTTTACCCAATCTTGCCTATGCTGAGGAGGTTGAAAAATACAGATGCATAGAGGTAAGGACTGATCTTATAAAAAAAGATATTCAATACAGCATAAAAAAGGAAAACACTGCTGAGTTTATACTGAAGGATTGTATTCCTGAAAATCTGAAAATCAGTATAGGAGAGCTCAAGTTTACATATCAACAATCAAAAAGACTTGTAGAAGATGGCAGGATTGAAAAAAATGATCTTTTTATAATTGAGTGTTCTCAACCGTTCTTTGAAGATGAATTAAATATTTATAAAGTTAATCCCATAGAATTTGATAAATACATGAGACAAAGAAGGATAAAATATAATGTTTCAAAGATTTCACCTATTATTACTCCTGAGTATCCACTTTATCCAACTTTAAAACAGGTTGCAGAAAGGCTAAATCTTGAAATACCCCATAGAACATTTATTATTTTCAGTGGTTTTGGTGGTTCCTATGAATTTTTCTGCTACATTGATGGAAAACCAAAAAAGCCCTTAAAGGATAAATGCACATATACCTTTGATGAGGTCCTTGATATTCATGCAAAGAATGGAAATACTTCAGCAATTAGGGATTTAGTTGAAAAGTATCTTAAGAGATTTGACTATGAAAAGGCAGAAAGGGCTTACAGGAAGTTAATGGAATTATCTGGAAGTATTGCCTATGAAGGACTTGCGCAATTTTACCTTGCTACAGGTCAATATAACAGAGCAAAGGAAGAGATGCTTAAACAACTTCAAAACTCTCCCTATGATGCTCAATTATATATTTCGCTGGCAAAAATTTATCTATACGAGAAGGAGTATGAAAAGGCAAAATCACTCATTAATAAAGCCTTAAAACT
>JAOACK010000013.1:0-412 GCA_026417875.1 Thermodesulfovibrionales bacterium
TGCCTGCAATGACCATTGAGCCATCAGGAAGTGAGAGTATTGATGAGGCCTCATTATTATCCATTGTGCCAAAGGTCTTTAGCCAGTAGTCTGTCTGGGTGCTGAAAAGGGCAATACATGTTCTGTCTTCATTCATGAGAACATTACCATCATCGCAGTCATCATTACCGAGCCAGCCTGAAAATACACTTCCTGGCTCAGGTATTGCTCTAAGACTGACATAAGTGTTGATTAAATAATTCTCACTGCAGTCATCACCACAGTCTATTCCTCCTGGGTCACTTATTACCCTTCCACTTCCAGCACCTGCCTTAGTTATTGTAAAGTTTTTTGTCTCAGAAGACTGGATAAAATTTGCTAGGCGGTGGTTATCTGAATAAATTGATATTCCACAATAATTGTTGTGAGAGCA
>JAOACK010000013.1:422-38738 GCA_026417875.1 Thermodesulfovibrionales bacterium
CAGTTTTTGTCTGAATCAATAAATATTCCACAATTGTTGTAAGAGCAGCTTGAACAGTCTCCTTCCCAGGAATCAAAGACATAACCAGCACCTGGCTGAGCATCTAACCAAAGATAGTCTCCATAATTATACACTTCTGTACAATCAGTACCACAGTCTATTCTTCCATCATTGGATGTTACTTTACCTTCGCCAGTCTTTGTGATGGTGAGAGTATGTAGTACAGGAGGTACAGAGAATGCTGCTGTACAGTTTTTATTAGAATCCATTATTATGGTGCAGCTAATATTATTCCCACAGCCTGAGCAATCACCACCCCATCCTGTAAATGCATAGTAAGCATTAGCAGTAAGGGTAATTTGAGTACCTTGAGCATAAGAGTGTGTGCAATCTGTACCACAATATATTCCATCAGCCCAGACAATGCCGTATTCAGGATTTATTAATGATACATTAAGAGTATAGTTATAATTTATTGCAGGACACTGCTGGTATGTTATAAAAGCAAGATCATCCTGGCCGAGGGATATATCCGGTAATGTTATTGGATCAAGCTCCGTTTCTGTAGCAGAGGTATCTTCTGGTGTTATAATATGAGAGGTTACTTGAAGAGAAGCATCACCATAAATCAGGCATGGCTGTTCTATCTCACCATTATAGCTGAGCTTTGCAATCAGTATATCCTGCCAGTTAATGCTATAGGCACCTGCAACTAAATAGCCATTTTCTGTAAGAGCAATTGCATTAAGCTCATCACCCTGATATCCGCTATCTATATATTTCTGCCATAAAATGCTTCCATCAGTTCCACTAATTTTTAATAGCACACCATCCCTCGGATTCTGGGATGTTGAATAGGAAAGGCCTGAAATAAGTATATCATCTCCATGCACAAGCATATCCATTATCTCTTCCTCTCCACTTCCACCATAACTCTTTGCCCATTCTACAATACCAGAACTGCCAATTTTTATCACAAGAAAATCAGGATTATTGTTATACACTCCCATAGCACCAACAACAAAGCCATTTTCTGTAACCTTTACAATCCTGCCAAGACCAGGTCCATATTTTTTCTGCCAATCTATTGTGCCATCTTGCTTAATCTTCAGTACCCAGATATTTGCACTCTGGAGCTCTCCATCCTGGTCAAATGTCACATCAGTTGCACCTGTTGCAATATAGCCATCTGAGGTTTTATCAATGCCAAGTATTCCATCAATAATATCAGGATCACCATACAGGGTAAGACTTATTAAAGCACCATTCTCTTTAGAGACTTTCATGATAAAGCCATCACAATCAGTATCTGTGCAGAAGGTTCCCGAGGCTATATAACCACCTTCCTCTTCTGCCAAACCTGCAAAGAACTCACCCTGTATCTCTTTTTGCCATTGAATATTCAGGTCAGAGCTAAGTTTAAAAAGTATAAGCCTTCTTACATTATCGTCTTCACTCTCTCCTGCTATGAGAAAACCTCCATCTGATGTCTCTATAATTTCATCAGGATAATCATTCATCTGGTTATTATCATACCTTTTAGACCATAAAATCCCACCTGATGGACTTATCTTTGTGATTAATATGTCTCCATTCGTCTCACCTGCAAGTATATAATTCCCATCACTGGTAGGTTTAAGTGTGCCTCCTGCAGGCATTTCTGTGGTATCCATACCGCCAAAGGTCTTTAGCCAGTAGTCCTGTGCAGGGGCATTAATAGAAAAAAGGCAGATTAAGAAAAAAGAGAAAAATACTGTCTTACCCCACTGAAACCTCTTCATAGCACACCTCCAAATAAAACTATGAAGGTCATTCTACGGTGAGAAATACCAGAATTTAGGAAAAATGTCAAGTGAAATTTTTTTAATATATATATTGGTATATATTGGGAATGTTTATATGGGTGAGGAGAAACTCGCCCATTCTATTTACTCTGTTAATTTATGGACTTATCTTAAAGAACTCATCTGTTTGCTTCCCTGTATTACCAAAACCTTTTTGGTCATCTAACCATGTACCTCGTAGCAGAGTTGATACAGAAGGTATAAACTGTGAATAATTACCTAAATTCACCCTCTATCTCTAAAAATAAGTTTAAAATTTTCACAACACTATTTCTCCATCATCGCAACCACAGAGCCGATGAGTACCTTTGTCTTTAGCATTACAGGTCTTCTGCTGCTGTCATCACTGAGCCAGATATAAATATCTCCTTTTCTGTAAAATATGCCTTCTGACTGCATGAGTGGCTTTATAACTATGGTATTCACTTCTTTATCCTCTATCTTTATCTTCTCCTTTCTTAAGACCTGTACTTCAACATTCCAGACCTTTTTGCTGTCAAAAACTGTGATATAGATAGACCTGCCTGGCTCAAGGGGCATGAATCTTATATAAAAGAAGGCGGAAAGGGGGTCAAATACTTCACCAGGTATTTTTGCTTCATGGATTTCATTTCTTAAATTGTTTTTATATATTGCCATATCTCCTTTGAAGATAACTTCTTTGTCCCTTCTGTATTTGCCCTCTTTAAGTTTAATCCTGTAATGAAGGGGTCTTCCAGGATAAAGGCCATCCACTGGCTCAAGTATTGTTTCCACAAGGTCATCAACCTCATAAAAAAGAGATATAAATGAAGCAGAACGAACTCTTGAAAATACCCTTATCCTCTCTCCATCTCTCTTTATTCCAAGCCAGGCAGTGCCTGCCCTTATACCTTTCCAGGAAAGACTGTACTGAAAGGTCTCATCATAATTTCTGCTAAGAGAAGAATTGATTATTCTGTCCTTCTCATTAATGGTCTCAAAAGAAAGGGCAGCTAAAGGGAAGGCAAATATTAATTTTAAAATGAAAAACAATAGCCTTTTTTTTCCGTTAACTTTAATAATTTAGTCTCCTTATGTCATTTATATTTTACAAAATTATATAAAATTCAATTCTGTAGCTTTTAATGCCAATTTCCTACCTGATAGCCATAAACCTTGATGCAGCTTGAAAGGACAAATTCAATGGCAGAACTGTCCCAACTGACTCCATAACTTTTATAAAAAATATTCCCATATCATAAATTTAAAAGTCAACTAAAGCATTTAGAGTTGAGGTTAAAGCAAGCCTTAAGTTATAATAAAAATGCATTCTATCGCGGGGTGGAGCAGCCTGGTAGCTCGTCGGGCTCATAACCCGAAGGTCGGAGGTTCAAATCCTCCCCCCGCCACCATAACTATCCTGAAGCAATAATCTCTTAATCTTCGACCGAGTTTCTCCGATATTTGTTACATATATTGCGGGTCTGTCAATAACAGGACATTTTGCCTCGCAGATTCCACAGCCAATACATAGCTCAAGGTCCACATGGGGCTGCTGAAGCTCAATCCTCTTACCATCCCTGTTTTTCACTGTAACCTTCTCAAACCATATTGCCTTTTTTGAAGTAGGGCATACCTCCTCACAGACTATGCAAGGTATTGCATGTGCCCAGGGAAGGCAGCGACCTTTATCAATCATTGCAAGACCTATTTTTGTCTTCAATTTTTCTTCTAAGGATAATCTCATTATTGCACCTGTTGGGCAGACCTGCCCGCAGAGTGTACATCTGTATTCACAGTATCCCAGTTTTGGCACAAGCACAGGTGTCCATAATGCCTCAATTCCTCCATCAAGAAGAGCTGGCTGCAGTCCATTTGTTATGCAGACCTTCATGCACTCACCACATCTAACACATCTTTTTAAGAAGTCCCTCTCCTCAAGGGAACCCGGTGGCCTTATGAGTTTCGGGTTAATAAATTCATCTCTTGAAAAAGGGTTTATCCTTATGACAGGTACTGTTATCAGACCTGAAGCAATTGATATGAAAACATGCCTCCTATTTAGATCAATAGAAATTGCTTTTTCCTTAAAAAATCCTGCACTTACAGCTTTCTGTGGACAGAGGTCATCACAGTTAAAGCAATGAAAACATTCATCCTGAAGCCACTCTTTTGAACTTTTTATTGAAGCACTAGGGCAGTTTCTTTCACATACTCCGCAGGAATTACAATCCTCGCTTATGGACCTTTTAAGCATAGAATATCTTGCAAAGATTCCAAGGAGTGCTCCAAGAGGACAGAGATACCTGCACCATACCCTCCTTTCAAAAAAATTTAATCCCATTATGGCAAGAAAGATTATTCCGATAAAAAGTCCCTGTCTGTAAAAGGGCTGTTCAAAGGAGAGGACAGTATTTTTTAATCCAGAATATATGAGCTCTGAAAGCTCAACAATACCTTTTATATTCAGTGAATAAATAAAGTCAAAAAAAGCCCTGATTCCATAATTGAAGGCTGGATAGATGCTGATGGATAAGGACCTTATAAGAATTGAAAGGGGATCAAGAATGCCGGAGAGCTGCAGGCCAAGTATGGAAGTGGCAAGTATAAAGAGAAGAATATAATACTTGAGCCTGAATATCTTTAATCTATAGACATCTCTTCTTTTCTTTCCTAAAAGGCTCACTATATTGTTCAAGGTGCCCAATGGACATATCCAGCCACAGAAGACCCTTCCGAGGATAAGGGTAAATAAAAGGGTCATAAGTGATAGATAGAATAATTTAATTACAGTCTTTGAACTTAGGAGGGTGCTGAGGAATATTAAAGGGTCAAAATCAAGGAATATCTTTACGGGATATCCGAGTTCATCAAAACCCTTTGATTCTGTCTGAATGAAAAGATAGAAAAAAAGGAACAGAAATAAAGCCTGAGAAAACCTTCTAAAATTCTTCAGCCTTAAATAACTCTTTAATCCCAAGGCTAAACCTTTATTCTTTTTATAATTAGTCTAGAAAGGTCACTCCTACCGAGTCCTCTCTGAGAAGCTATCTTTACATAACCAAGCTCTTCACCTTTCATCCCAAAAAGGGTCGCACCAAAGGAATCTACTGCAACCTGATCGATTCCTGCAATTACGGTATTGAGAATTCTTACATCCTCAAGATTTCCTCCCTGTGGACCGTTTCTTATGAGTATCCTTGTTGCATCAAGTACTGTGAGTGAAGGTTTTATAACCATTGAAAGGTCAGCAAGGCTCTCATCAAGCCCTGGTGAATCTGACTTCTTGAGCCACCCATTATGCCCATCCAGTTCTTCATTGACATGGTGAGTTTTGCAAGGCCGTGGTGTTTTGCGATGGGAATGTTTATTACTTTATCTGCCTCAAAGACCTCTGTATAAAGGGGCCAGGTCTTTATTGCCTCACCATTTATCGTAACTTCTCTGAATTTCCTGTCATCAACGTAAATCACGTCTGCGCCTTCCTTTTTTGCCGCCTCCATTATGCCGCTCTGGACGTAGCAGCGTCTTGGATCATTAACTGTCCTGTCAAAGACCTTAACCTTCTTTGCACCGGCCTCAAAGCAGAGTCTTACAACTGAGGCAACTACCTCAGGATTTGTATTTGCTGCATATTCTGGTGTTCTGTCCCATGCCATATTTGGTTTTATAACAACAATATCTCCCCTTGATATGAATCTCCTTATTCCTCCCAGTGCATTAATAGCAGCCTCAGTAATCTTTGAATAAGAAGTGCCTTCAGCAACTGCGAGATCAGGTGTTTCTTCAGCCATTATCTTTTCAATTGAAAAGCCATTCATCCTGAGGCACGCAAGGCCTGTAACTGTGAGTTTTATGAATTGCCTCCTGTTCATGATCCCTCCTATTTCTTCCTGTATACCACCACCCCATTATAATATTCAGGGACAAACAGGTTTGTTTTACCTGTAATGCTCTCGCAAGAACCCAGAATAAGATAACCATCCACAGCAAGGGATGCATGGATATTTTCCAGTATCTTTATTATAGCCTCCTCTGTCATATATATAAATACATTTCTGCAAAATATCATATCCCTATTCATAAACTCAAGAAATATATTTCTGTCAAGAATATTTCCTGTTCTGAAATCCACAATCTTTTTGTACACATCCCTTATCCTGTAAAACCTGTCTTCCTTTATAAAATATTTTTTCAAGGGAATCTCTTTGTTCCTGAAAGAGTTATCTGTATAAACAGCCTCCTTTGCCTTTTTTACTGCTCTCGGATCAAGGTCAATACCTGTAATAATCACCTCCCTGCCAGGGAAAAGAATCCCCTTTTCATAAAGAAGTATGCTCAAAGTATAGACCTCCTCTCCACTTGAACAACCAAGGGAGAGGATTTTAAGTTTCTGCCTTGTTCTTGAGAGCTTCTTCAACAGTTCTATTGAGACCTCCAGCTGTGGCATCTCCCTGAAAAAGTAGGTTTCCTTATTGGTAACAGAACTTACAAGAAGAAAGAGCTCTCTGTTTGAAAAACCATCGAGCGTCCGGGACAGATATTCGTCAAGTGAAAGTCCGGTTATTTTAAGTCGCTCTTCGATAAATTCTTCAAGGATATCTGCCTTTTCTTCCCTGAAGGCTATACCAAAATCTATCGTGATTCTCTCTCTGAGAATTTTTAATTCCCTATCTGATAATAATTTCATCTGACCAAGCCTGTACTGACCGGGCTCTCCTTTCCGGAGTAAGCCCGAGACATGACATCGATAAACCTTGAAAATAAGAGCCTCTTATTATCTCCAGACAGGACGATCTTCCTGTTACCGAGAGAGGCAATGGGAATACCCGAGCCTCTCAGAATTTCAAGAATTCTATTCATCTCTTCACTGGAGATTTCTTTTCTATATTCAATCTCCAATCCCTTTCTTACCGAACCAATTCTCAGAATGTCAGCTCTTTTCATGAATATCTTTGCCCTTATAATCTCAAACAGATTCCTTACCTCATCTGGTGGATCACCGAACCTGTCCCTGATCTCTTCCTCGATTTCTTCGATCTCTTCAGTAGTTTTTGTCATGGAGAGTCTTCTGTAAAGACTCATCCTCAGGTGTATATCTTCCACATACTCTTCAGGTATCCTTGCAGGTATGGAAACCTCAATGACAGGTTCTATCTCTTCCTCTATGCTTTCACCTTTCAATTCCCTGATTGCCTTTTCAAGGAGCTCTGAATATAGCTCAAAACCAACAGTATTTATATGACCGGACTGCTCCTTTCCGAGGAGATTACCTGCACCTCTGATCTCAAGATCTGTCATGGCAAGCCTTATACCAGCACCGAGATAACTCAGTTCTGATATTGCCTCAAGTCTCTTCTTCGCTGCTTCTGTGAGGCTCTCATTGCCAGGAATGAGAAGATAACAGTACGCCCTGACATTACTCCTGCCTACTCGACCTCTCAGTTGATAAAGATCTGCGAGTCCCATCTCGTGAGCCCTGTTTATGATTATTGTATTTGCACTTGGTATGTCTATACCAGAGCCGATAATATTTGTGCATACAAGTATATCAATCTTTTTATCAATGAAAGCCAGCATCATATCCTCTGTAAGCTTCTCGTCCATCTCACCGTGGGCTATGGCTACTTTTGCTCCAGGGACCAGGTCCTCTACGAATCTTTTTATCTCTTCTATATCCTTTATCCTGTTATGTACAAAAAAGACCTGACCTCCCCTGTGAAGCTCATGCTCTATTGCTTTTTTTATGATCTCTCTATCAAAAGCGGATATTATGGTCTTAACAGCATATCTCTCTTCAGGCGGTGTTTCTATAATGCTCATGCTCCTTAAACCTGAAAGAGCCATCTGCAGTGTTCTGGGAATCGGCGTTGCTGTAAGCACAAGAACATCCACTCCCTTTTTCAGCTCCTTCAGCCTTTCTTTGTGTTTTACTCCAAATCTGTGCTCCTCATCTATTATGAGAAGACCGAGGTCAAGGAATTTTATCTTTTCAGAAAGAAGGGCATGAGTACCTATGATTATATCTATCTCACCCATGGCAAGTGCCTCAATGGTTCTTTTCTGTTCAGCAGGACTCTTGAGTCTTGAGAGATAATCTATCCTCACAGGAAAGGCAGAAAACCTCTCTTTGAAATTCCTTAAATGCTGCTCACAGAGAAGGGTTGTGGGCACAAGTACAGCAACCTGCTTATGGTCATAGACTGCCTTAAAAGCTGCTCTCATGGCAACCTCTGTCTTTCCGAAACCAACATCGCCGACTATTAATCTTTCCATAGGTCGGGGAGATTCCATATCATTAATTGTCTCTTCAATTGCTCTTAACTGATCCGGAGTCTCTCTGTATTCAAAAAAACTCGCAAATTCCCTGTGAAGTTCGCCCTCAGGACTGAAGGCATGACCTATGGATATCTCCCTCTCAGCATAGAGCTTTATAAGCCTCTCTGCGGTCTCCTTTATCCTTGCCTGAACCTTTTCTTTTGTCCTTTTCCATGTCTTCCCTCCGATTGAATCTATCCTGGGAATCACACCTTCCTGGGCCCTGAACTTGTGAACCATGGAGATGTTTCTTACAGGAAGAAGAAGCCTTGCACCATTACTGTACTCAATTATTAGAAGATCCTCTATGACATCCTCAACCTTCAATCTCTGAACTCCCCTGTATATGCCTATTCCGTGAACTTTATGGACTACAAAATCTCCCTCCTCGAGGTCATCCACCTCATTAAATATCCTTGAGAGTCTGTATCCTGGATACTGCCTATATGGAAGTGCAACAGGCCCGAATATCTCCTGCTCACTGAGTATCATTAGCCCGCTGAGATGAATTCCCGAAGAGGGACTTTCATTAAGAAGACATATCCTTCCATCATATCTCATACACTGAGATATGGAAATAAGAGGAATCACTATACCCTTTTCAAAAAAGATGTCTTTCAGTCTCTTTGCCTGAGAAGGGGTTCTCGTTGAGATTATAACTGAATTTTCCCTTAAAAGGGGTTTTATTGCCTCTGGAAGCTCATCAATAGATTTTCTCTCATTATAAAGAAGACCAAGTCCTGTAAGACTCAGACCACCTCCGTCAATTCCATCAGCACCAAATGGAAGGCTGCTGAGTACTACAGAATTTTCTGGTAATCTGTCAGAGCCAGAGACCTCTTCATCGATAAACAACAGGGCATCCTCAAGATTTAAGACCCTCAGAAATTCTGAAAATCCCGTACCTCTCTCAGGACTCCCTGCAGGGAAAAGACGAAATTCTTCAATTTCTTTAACAGACTTCTGGGTCTCTACGTCAAATATCTTTATGGATTCTATCTCGTCTCCAAAGAATTCTATCCTGAGGGGAGAATCACCTGTTGATGGATAAACCTCTAGAGCAAAACTTCTGAGACAGAACTCACCCCTGTTTATAACAATTGTAGCCTTTCTGTAGCCAGTCTTTATTAGATTATCTACAAGCTTCAGTCTCTCTATCTCCATTCCTTTTTTAAGATGGATGGTATCCTTTTTGAGAACCTGGTCATTCCAGAAAGGTATATCAAGTATCTCTTCTGAACAGAAAAGACTTCCCGCCCTCTTATTGAATAAAATCTCCGACCTTATACCCTCTGAATAGGGATCATCTCCTGATGGGACAAAGATAAGGTCATCTGTTTTTAAACCGAAAAGCCTTCTGTAAAAAAGGGCATCCTGAAAAAATCTCCTTGCACTTTCCTCATTACTGTCAATCCATATAAATCTTTCATCTATCAGGGAAAGAAAAAATTGCCTGAGGGATCCTCTGAGGTTAAAGATCTTTCTTTTTGAAGGAGAAAGGTCCTTAAGAAGATCTTTAAATCTCTGGCTGTAAGATCTCAGGATTTCTGATATACCGTGTTCTTCTTTACCTATCTCCTGAGAATTAATCCTGAGCTCCTGCATAACAAGACCTTTATGGTTTATAATAGCATAATGTCCAAAGATGAGAAAGCCTTTGAAGAGATTTATCTCTGCCCTCTCTGCGGAAGGGAGCTCGGTCAGGAAGAGCGGTCTCAAAATGGCTGGCTCTGTAAATGCGGAGAGTTCATACCCGAAGGAACACAGGTTAGCTCTTTTACCGGTTCTAGTGACAGGCTAAGGGGAGAACTCCATAAAAGGATAAGGTCATGAAAAAAGGTTATTACGGTCAGTTTGGAGGAAGATTTGTTCCTGAAACACTTATTCCTGCACTTGAGGAACTGGAGAGGAATTTTCAGAGATTTAAAAAAGACAGAGATTTCCAGCGGAGTCTTGAGAGGCTCCTTGAAGAATATGTTGGAAGGCCAACACCTCTTTATTTTGCAAAGAATCTAACAGAAAAAATAGGAGGTGCAAGGATATACCTTAAAAGAGAGGACCTGTGCCACACCGGTGCTCACAAGATTAACAATGCAATAGGTCAGGCTTTAATTGCAAAACTCTCAGGTAAAGAGAGAATTATTGCAGAGACAGGTGCGGGACAGCATGGTGTAGCAACGGCAACAGGTGCAGCACTTCTAGGACTGAAATGTACCATTTATATGGGCTCTGAGGATATGAAAAGACAGGCACTGAATGTCTTCAGGATGAAGCTCCTCGGTGCAGAGGTAATAGAGGTATCCTCTGGCTCAAAAACACTTAAGGATGCCATAAATGAGGCATTGCGAGACTGGACAACAAATGTCAGGAATACCCATTATGTCCTCGGAACAGTATTTGGTCCCCATCCCTATCCTGAGCTTGTAAAGTATTTTCAGTCAGTGATAGGAAGGGAGGCAAGAAGACAGATACTTCTGTTTGAGGGAAGACTTCCTGATATGCTGATTGCCTGTGTTGGAGGTGGAAGTAATGCTATGGGACTTTTCAATGCCTTTCTCAAGGATGACATAAAAATGATAGGTGTTGAGGCAGGTGGAAAGGGCATTGAGACAGGACTTCATGCAGCAAGGTTTGCTGGTGGAAGTGTAGGTGTCTTTCAGGGAGCAAAGAGCTATGTTCTTCAGGATGAATATGGTAATATCCTCGATACCCATTCTGTCTCAGCTGGTCTTGATTATGCATCCGTTGGGCCTGAACATGCCTATTTAAAAGAACTCGGAAGGGTCCAGTACACCTATGCCCTTGATGAAGAGGCACTTGATGCCTTTGAGCTTCTCAGCAGTACAGAGGGTATCATTCCTGCTCTTGAGTCCGCCCATGCAGTTGCAGAGGCAGTAAAGCGGGCACCTGAACTAGGTAAGGACAGAATTATTATTGTTAATCTTTCCGGAAGGGGAGACAAGGATGTTGAACAGGTATCAAGATTAAGACCAAGATAGATGAGGATTGATAATATGAAGATACTCAAACACAAGGATGAGATTGAGAGCTTCATTAAGAGACTTGAACAGAGGATGCTTGAACCACCTGAGGATATTGTTAATTCTGTAAAAATTATTCTTGATGATGTAAAAAGAGATGGCGACAGGGCACTCCTTGACTATACCAGGAGGTTTGACAGGATAGAATTAAAGACCCCTCTCCTTTCAGTAAAAAAAATAAAAGAGGCTGCAAAAAAAGTTGAAAGGCCTGTCCTCAGGGCACTTGAGTTTTCGGCAAAGAGAATAAGAAGATTTCATGAAAAACAGAAAGAAAGCTCATGGTCATACAGGGAAGGTGGTGTTCTTCTTGGCCAGATAATAAGACCCCTTGAGAGGGTTGGAGTATATGTGCCAGGTGGAAGGGCAGCCTATCCCTCCACTGTACTTATGAATGTAATACCGGCTCAGGTAGCAGGTGTAAAGGAAATCGCAGTAGTAACACCAACACCTGATGGAATAATCAATCCCTATGTAATGGCAGCAATTGAAATGCTCGGGATAAAAGAGGTCTATCAGGTTGGTGGAGCCCAGTCAGTTGGAGCCCTTGCCTTTGGTACAGAAACGATTAAGAGAGTTGACAAGATTGTCGGACCCGGTAATATCTACGTAGCCCTTGCTAAGAGAATGGTCTTTGGAATTGTTGATATTGATATGATAGCAGGTCCAAGTGAAGTGCTTATCATAGCAGACAGAAGTGCAAGACCTGATTTTATTGCAGCAGATCTCCTGAGCCAAGCAGAGCATGACGAAAACGCATCATCTGTGGTGCTGACAGATTCCTTATTACTTGCAGAAAAGATAAAGGTTGAGATAGACAGACAGCTAAAGGAATTGAAAAGAAAGGACATTGCCTTGACTTCTCTTCAGAGATACGGCGCAATAATTTTAACAAAGAATTTAAAGATGGCTGCAGAACTTGCAAACAGTATTGCACCCGAGCATCTTGAATTAATGGTAAAAAAACCAAAGGAATTACTGCCTCTCATAAAAAATGCCGGTGCCATATTCATGGGTAGCTGGACACCGGAACCCCTTGGTGATTATGTGGCTGGACCTAATCATACACTTCCGACCGGAGGAACAGCAAGATTTTCATCACCCCTGGGAGTCTATGATTTTATAAAAAGGTCAAGCCTTATTGAATGTACTAAAAATGGCTTCAGGAGACTCGCTCCTTATGTAGAAGAAATCGCAGAGGTAGAGGGTCTTGAAGCGCATGCAAGAAGCATAAGTGTAAGGAAGAATCTGAAGAATAGAAGTGAAGAAGATCAAATACCCTGTAAATAAAAAAATCAAAAAGGAAGATACAGAGACCATCTGTTATAATAAGGACTGCCTTTTGAGAAAAAAGGCTCCATGTAAGGGCTTTGAAGGCTGTCCTGGATTTAAGGGAAAGCCCTGATGCAGTATTCAGTCCTGCTTCTTAAGCAAAAGGGATTCACTCAGTCTTAGACCTGGGTATTTGATTATTGCATCCACAATATCCCTCAGGGGATAATCTTCAAAGTTGCCATCAGGTTTTATGATCCTGATATATTTCCTCTTAAGAAGATATATCCTCCTGCTTTTACCAGCTGTCTTGAGATTGATGATTACATGCTCCTCATCCTCTTCAAGCCCATAGTCTCTGATTATTTCCCTTATCTCATCAGAATCCTCATGAAGGTCATCCATAGGAAATATTATACATATTATGTCTGTCTAAAGGAGAAAGGAAGCCAATATCAGAGCTTGCCAACTCAATCCTTTAAAAACTCTTTAAGAAGCCATGCAGGTCTCGTGATTATTTTCTGATTTTAGGAAGGAGGGCACGGGCATAAGGAATAACTTTTATCAGATCCGGGTCACTTTATTACCTGGCTCTTTCGTCAGTGGTAAAATGACGAAGGTATTTTATAGCTAAGCCAATGAAAATTAATTCTGAGCTGGCAGTGGATAAACGCTTACCTTGAGTCTTTCTCTGTCCTTACGCTCAAACTTAACAATACCGTCTATAAGTGCAAAGAGTGTATCATCTCCACCCCTGCCAACATTAAGGCCTGGATGGAATTTTGTTCCCCTCTGTCTGACTATTACATTGCCAGCCTTGACGATCTGTCCACCGAAGACCTTAACACCAAGTCTCTTTGCCTGGCTGTCACGGCCATTTCTAGAGCTTCCAACACCTTTTTTATGTGCCATGGATTAACCTCCTATTATCTCTTTGATTTTAATATAAGTATACAGCTGCCTGTGACCTCTCAATTTTTTGTGATATTTTCTGGGTATCTTTTTAAAAACAAGTATCTTTTTATCCTTTTTTGTATCAATAACCTCTGCCTTTACTGAAGCACCCTCAATATATGGTTTTCCAAGTATTAACTCACCGCTATCCTTCGAAATGGCAAGAACCTTGTCAATGGTAATCTCCTGAGCCTTTTCTGCATCAAGTTTCTCCACCTTTATGGTCATATTGGGAGAAACCTTAAACTGATGTCCACCGGTCTCTATTATTGCGTACACCTGAGCCTCCTTTTAAAAGAACTTTAATGCTAATTGAGGTTTATTTTATTTAAATACATTGACTCAAAAAATGTCAAGTTTTATACTCATTTATGAACCTGAATCATCTCAAAGACTTTTTAGAAAAGGTCTGCTACAACTTTGATTATCCAAAACGGCTTCTCAATGACCCTGTAGAATTTCCTCACAGATACAGAGAAAAAGAGGATATAGAAGTTGCAGGTTTCCTGTCAGCCCTCTTTGCATACGGAAGGGTTGAACTCTTTAAGCCAGTTATTGAGAGGATATTAAATATAATGGGAAGGAGTCCCTATGATTTTATCCTTAATTTTTCGCCAGAAAAGAAAAGGCTTTTCAGAGGAATCTATTACAGATTTCAGAAAGAAGAAGACATAATTAACCTTATAAAAATCCTGAACAAAATACTTAAAAAATACATTAATGTTGAAAATGCCTTTTATACTTTTTACAGTGCTGATCATGAAGATACCTCCAAAGCAATAGAGGCATTCTCAAGATATTGCCTTAGTGTTATAAAAACTACAAATGGTGTTAGACAGCTTTTTCCCCTTCCATCAAATGGAAGTGCCTGTAAGAGAATGAATCTTTTCTTGAGATGGATGGTGAGGAAGGATGAAGTTGACCTCGGCATATGGAAAGGCATTCCTAAAAATAAATTGATTATCCCACTTGATGTCCATATAGCAAGGATTGCCCTGAAACTCGGCCTAACAAAAAGGAAAACACCTGATATGAAGATGGCAAAAGAAATAACAGAAGTTTTAAAAAGGCTGGATCCTGATGACCCTCTCAGATATGACTTTGCACTCTGTCATACCGGAATGATGACTCAGGTAAGAAGATGAATGTTGCCGATTCTCACATTCTTTAAGCCCTGCTCCTGGGCAATTTTTAAATATCTATAGGCATCTACTTTTTTCACCAGCGGAAGGTCTTTCATGTAAAAATGGGGATAAAAGGCTAGAAGGCTATAGGGAATCTCTGGATTTAACGATGCAATGAATCTTGAGATATCTTTTATCTCCCTATCATCAATATAACCTGGCACAAGTAGTGTACTTGCAATGATAGGTGGTGGCTCTGGTCGCAAAGGAATGCATCTTGATGCCTCTTCAAAATTTTCAAGGGTCCGCCTGTTTGTAATTCCTGTAAGGGCAATATGGAGATTCTCATCCCATGCCTTCAGGTCAAATTTAACGCAACCGCCGGACTGAAGGGACAGATCAATCATGGTTTTAAGGAGGGCCTTATTCATTGAGCCATTTGTCTCCCAGCATATTCTCAAAATCATTCCTTTATTATTTTCTAGTGCAAGCCTTGAGGCATTTATAGCAAAGGGCAGCTGGGCTGCGGGATCACCTCCAAAATAACATATGCAGGATGTCCTTGAATTTATGCTTGATAAAAGCTCCTCTGCCTTTCTTGTTTCAGGACTCAGTGTCTCTTCCCTGAAATGCCAGTTCTGACAGTAAAGACAGTTAAATGAACAGGCATGAAAGAATACTGCAAGATTATTAAATCCATACTCAGGACCCTGAGAGTGAGCATACCTCGGATAACCTGAGCCAGTGCCACCAGCGCATACCCAGTCTCCTACACAGTTTGTCGGAAGGGGATCATGATACCATGAAAGTTTTCCTTCATCCTTAGTTACTCCGGTAAGGCTTCCTTTTTCGTTTCTTCTTAAACCGCAGTAACCCAGCTCACCCTCCGGTATCATGCACTCATTCACGCAGAGATTGCATGGTATCCCTGCTGGATCCCGGGGAGGAGCTTCAGGCAGGCCGAATCTTTTCCTGCTTCTTTTATGGGCATTCATTGCAACAGAAAGACCTTCAGCTGGATTATTCCTTATACACTTCAGACAGACAGAGAGTTCCTCGGATATTAGAGGTGAGGTTACATTGCAGAGTCTGCATCTACCCATATTTAAATTATATCAATAACTGTAAAGCTATTTTTAAGCCTGAATTACTGCTAGGAAAAAGGCAGCATGTCAAACCTGAGTGCGACAGTACGAGCAGGTAGGTAAAATGGTTTTTTAATGTACCGGTGCTTCATGGAGAAGGCAGGCACATAGAGGAATTAAGGAAGATATACCATTTACTCCAATGATAGAGCATGGTTAAAGGATAGAGAACTCTTATTTCCCGAACCTCAGAGAGGGAATTGATAGGAGAAGTAAAGTCTTAGTCCTTTTTTCTTGATATATTCCCTCAGATCTGGTGAGGCCTGGTAGGTAACAATAAGAGGGATTTTTTCTCCTTCTATTATCTCATCAAGTTTTCTTAGCTGTTTTAGAAAATCATCTACATCCTTCTTCTTTATCTGGGATTTGCATTCTCCAACAATCCAGACCTTCCTGCCGTTTTTTCTTCCACGGCCAATTATATTCACCTCAATATATCCTTCACCAAAATACTCTATAAAATCCCTTCTAAGAGGCTCAAGGAGTTTATGCCCATCTCCTTCTCCAGAAGGGCTGGAAGACCAACATATGCCCTGTCTTCAAGGACATAACCAACAGTGTGCTGAAGACCTCCAAGATGCTCCCTTGTCTTTCTGTGCTCAGCTACAAGTTCTCTTATCTCCTCTTCTGTCCTCTTCTGTGCCTCAGCAAGCTCAGCTACAATATTTTTCAGGTCATTGAACTCAACCTTGGTAACTGTATTTGCTATCTCTGTATATACCCTGCCCATTATATTGGCAAGTTTCAGTGCCACAGACTCTGGAAGGTCTTCTTTAAGAGTATTATATATCTCAAGGGTATCAAGTATAGAGCATTATATCATAAAATTAACTGAAGGGTAATGGTTGCTGTGGTAGTTATCTGATAAAAGAATCCTACGGTAGTAATCTTTTCTGATAAAATATTTTAAAGCTTGAAGTAAAGGAAAAGGTATGGATGAGAATATCAGGAAATTAATTTTCAAAATCTTCCCATTTTTATTTTGGCTCAAGGATTACAGAAAAGAAAATCTAATAAAGGATTTTCTGGCGGGCTTAACAATTTCTGTTGTATTAATTCCCCAGTCAATGTCCTATGCAATGATTGCAGGCCTTCCGCCTATATACGGACTCTATGCTGCCTCCATACCACCTGTTGTTGCTGCGCTCTGGGGAAGGGCGAGCCTCCTGGCAACAGGACCTGTTGCAATGGTAAGCCTCTTAACATTTTCATCCATAATACCCTTTGCAAAACCTGGAACACCTGAATACATAAATATGGCAATTAACCTTGCCCTCCTTGTGGGTTTAATACAGTTTTTAATGGGTGCCTTCAGGCTTGGCTTTATAATGCGCTTTGTATCCCATCCTGTTATAGTGGGTTTCACAAATGCCGCTGCCATAATAATAGCCTCCACACAGATACAGCATCTGCTGGGCATAAGCGTAAAAGGAAGTGAATTTATACTTCCCATGTTTCTGGAAATAGGAAAGAATATAAGCAATACAAATACCTACACATTAGCGGTCGGTCTTTTTGCATTTACCATCATAATAGCAGGTAAAAAGATTCATGATAGCTTTCCCGGTGCAATGGTTGCATCTGTTATTACAACACTTTTAGTCTATGCATTGAATCTTAATGAAGCAGGGGTAAAAACTATAGGAGATCTGCCTAAGGGTCTGCCCTCTCCATCTTTCACCTTTGTTGATTTTGAACATACTGCTCGCCTGATAGGACCTGCCCTTGTAATAGCAATAGTTGGGTTCATGGAGGCAATGGCGATTACAAAGGCTATATCCTCCAGGACAAGGGAGCCAGTTGATATAAATCAGGAATTAATAGGACAGGGAGCTGCAAACATCATAGGTTCACTGTTTAAATCCTATCCGGTAAGTGGTTCCTTCTCCAGAAGTGCCGTTAATCTTCAGGCAGGTGGCAAGAC
Organism: Thermodesulfovibrionales bacterium; assembly: GCA_026417875.1. NCBI lineage: Bacteria > Pseudomonadati > Nitrospirota > Thermodesulfovibrionia > Thermodesulfovibrionales > Thermodesulfovibrionales bacterium. Next base: position 18,003 of record JAOACK010000013.1, read on the forward strand.
CGGACTTTCAAATATCTTTTCAGGTTTAATTGTTATTGCTGTCCTTTTGTTCTTCACATCAACATTTTATTATCTTCCGAAGGCAACGCTTGCAGCAATTGTTATGCATGCTGCAACAGGGCTGATAAAACACAGTCAGTTTATAAAGCTCTACAGGACATCAAAACATGATGGCATCATCGCTCTCATAACATTCTCATTCTGTTTTATTACAAAACCCGATTATGCTATATTTATAGGCATTGCGGTCTCGCTGCTGTTTTTCCTCTGGGAGTCCATGACTCCCCGCATAGCTATATTAACAAGAAATCCTAAAACAGAGATTTTCGAAGATTATGAGACAAACAGGCTTCCTTTCTGTCCCCAGATACTATATTTGAGACCTGAATTTTCCATTTATTTCGCCAATGCTGAATTTATCAGAGAGTACATACTGAAGAAGGTTGAGGAGAGCAAGAATGGACTGAAATTTGTCCTGATAGACATGGAGGCAGTAAACAGGATAGATGCAACAGGAATAGATGAAATGAAAGAGCTAATAGGAGAATTAAGAAAGATGGACATTGAACTGTACATCGCCAACGTCCATAAACCTGTTCGGGAAGTACTGCATAATTCAAGCATAATGACGATGCTAAAGCAGGACAAATGCCTGAAATCAAAGGCAGAATCAATTACACTTCTTTTCAATAAATTGGACCATAAATATTGTAAGGAAAAATGTCCTTTCACGGTTTTCTGGGAATGCGAAACTGTCAAGTAAGTATATTAAAAGCTATACTAAAAATAAAGACCAGGGATTTATTCCCCTTTACAATTTTTAAGCATGAGTAACATACTTCTTCCCTTCGGATTGATTATCCTGATAGGTATTATTTTCAGGAGATATAAAATTGGTGGACTTGATGCTGATCTGCTTCGCCGGTCAATTAATGTTACCGTATTAAACATTTTTCTGCCTGCTCTTTGTATAAAGATAATATACGGTTCTAAAATTGACAGGGAGTTGATTCTTGTTCCTGCCAGTGCATGGTTCACTATAATCTCAAGTCTCTTACTTGCCACTGGAGTTTATAGACTTCTTCAGCAAAGATTGCACATAAAACCATCCGAAAAAGGTATACTTATAATTTCTGCTGCCTTTGGCAATGTCTCCTATCTCGGACTTCCTGTTCTTACAGGGCTCTACGGCCAGGAGGCTGCAAGGTATGCATTATTTTATGACCTTCTAGCATCAACGCCCCTGCTATGGCTTGTTGGAAGCACTATAGCCTCAAAATATGGAGAAAACAAAAGTTTTGAGTTCAGGGAATCCCTTAAAACAATAGCTTCGCTACCGCCGATATGGGCTATGCTGATAGGGATTATATTGAATTTTACTGGGATTCCTCTACCGGATTTTATACTTAAAACACTTGACCTGCTTGCAAACCTTGTTGTGCCACTCATGATCTTCAGTATAGGACTTGCTCTTACTATCCCCAAGGTTGAACATACCTGTGCCATCATACCTGCTGTGGTAATCAAGCTTACTATAGTTCCCTTTATATCCTTTTTTACAGCTTATATGCTCGGGCTAAGAGACATTGCCCTTGCTGCCTGCTTCATTGAAGGAGCCATGCCCACAATGGTACTCTCCCTATTGATTGCAGCAAGATTTAGACTTGATATATCTATATCAGCTTTTATGATCGTAGTGACAACTGTTCTCTCCTTCATAACATTGCCTTTTGCAATCCATATAACAAATCTTCTGATTCGCTGAGCAGGCAGAAACCTGCCAGCAAAATTTATTATGAGTTCTAATGTGATATCATTAATTATGCCCCTTCTACAGCTTGCTATAGACCTGGTGAGTCCTAAGAAGGCTCTTGAGATAGCAAGGAGTGCAGAAAAATATTTTGATATCCTTGAGGCAGGTACACCTCTTATAAAATCTTCGGGTATAGAGATTGTTAAAAGATTGAAAGAAGAATTTCCTAAAAAAATCATTTTTGCTGACCTTAAGATAATGGATGCAGGCGCCCTGGAGGCAAGCATAGCATTTGATGCCGGAGCTGATATGATTAGTGTCTGTGGACAGGCATCGATTGAGACAGTGAGAGAGGCCATCTCTGAGACAAGGAGGCGTAGCAAGAAAGTGATTGTGGATCTAATAGGAGCAAAGGATATGATTAAACTTGCTGGAGAATTAAAATACCTCATGCCTGACTTTTTTTGTATCCATACAGGCCTTGATGAACAGAGAAAGGGCAGAAGACCATCTGAATTCCTTGATGAATATGCAAGGCTCATAAATTATCCCTATTCAATAGCAGGAGGAATAAAACCTGATGACATTAAGGACCTGATAAGATTTAGACCTGATATCATCGTTGTAGGTGGCTATGTAACAAAGGCGGAAAATCCCCTGGAGGCGGCAAAAAATTTAAGAGATGCCTTATCAGGAGGATAAAATGTCCTATTATTCTTTTATCCTTAAAAAGATAGGGGATATAACAGAGAAGATATCTTCAGAGGAGTTTAATAAATTTATTGAATTTGTAATAACTGCTCCGAGGCTTTATATAATCGGAGCAGGCAGGTCTGGTCTTGTTGCGAAGGCCTTTGGTATGAGACTCGTTCATCTGAAGAAAAAGGTCTTTATTGTAGGTGAGACAATAACACCTGCAATGAGAAAGGGAGATGGCCTCATAGCAGTTTCAGGCTCAGGAAAGACCACATGGGTTGTTGAGACAGCAAAGGCTGCAAGGTCGCTGGGTGGTAGAATAGCAGGAATAACATGGGACAGAAACTCTGAGCTTGCAAGACTTTCTGATATAATTGTCCAGATTCCCTCAGAGGCCATACCAAGAGATATTACAGGTTATACTACAAGGGAACTTATGGGTATACCCCTCCCTCCAATGGGCTCACTATTTGAGATATCAACCCTTATATTTTTTGAGGCCTGTGTGCTCGAACTGATGACAAGGCTGGGTATCCAGGAGGAAGAGATGAAGAAAATACATGCCAATCTCTGATTTTTGGTTATACTTGACAAAGGAAACCTTTTTTACTATGCTTTGAATAAAAAGGATATCCTAGAGGAGGTCAGAGATGAAAAGGATGATTTTTTTATTTATAGTTATTCTTTCTCTTATTGCTGTTGGAGGATTTGTCCTTGCCCAGACAGGTGTGAAGAAGAAGAGACCATTACCTCATGATTACGGTAAAACTATTATAAATAACTACTCTGAAAATGCTGGTCTTGCTCCAGTTGAGTTTGACCACTGGCTTCATCGTGCAAAATTTACATGCAGACTCTGCCATGTGGATATTGCCTTTGCAATGAAGGCAGGAGGTACAGGGATCAAGGCTGTTGACAACATGAAAGGATACTACTGTGGAACCTGTCATAATGGAAGAATGGAGTTTGATGGAAGAAAGGTTTTTGAGGCCTGTTCAAAAAATCCCACAAAGGACGACTTCAAAAGATGCGAGCGTTGCCATTCTTATGGCAAGACAGTAAAAAGGGAATATGATTTCTATAAATTCACTGAGAATTTTCCAAAAGAGAGATTCGGTAACGGTGTGGACTGGGAAAAAGCAGAGGCAATGGGTCTTATAAAGCCAGTAGACTTTATCGAGGGTGTTTCAATAAAAAAGGCAGAGCTCCAGGTCCCGAAGGACTTCTCTATTGAATCAAAGGTAAGCGGTCTTCCTGACATAATCTTTTCCCACAAAAAGCATACCGTATGGAGCGGTTGTGAGGGATGCCATCCTGAGATATTCCTTGGTGTTAAGAAGGGAACAACGAAATATACAATGGTTGATATATTCCAGGGAAAATACTGTGGCGTATGCCATAATTCTGTAGCCTTTCCACTTCTGGACTGTCAGAGATGTCATACAAAACAGGTTCAGTAATATTCATTATTTTTATTCTCTTTGTACTTCCAAAGTTTATGGAGGCTTATTTTGACCTCCCACCCCTTCCTCAGCCTGAGGAATATGGAAATATATTAATAAACAGGAATTCAGAAAAAAACAATGTGAAGCCAGTGAGTTTTTCTCACTGGCTTCACAGGAGAAAATATACATGCAGGGTCTGCCACTTTGAGCTTGAATTCAATATGAAGACAAACACAACAGAGATAACTGAGGCTCTTAACAGAAGTGGTAAGTTCTGCGGAGCCTGTCACAATGGTAAAGACCTCTTCGGTCATGAGAATCCAGCTGATTGTGAAAAATGCCATAATGGAAAGCGAAATTATGGAAAAGAAAAATTCACTGAACTTGCAAAGTTTCCCAGGACAAAATTTGGCAATGGCATAGACTGGGTTGCAGCCCTAAGAGAGGGTTTGATTAAGCCAGTTCATTATCTCAAAATAAAGCCTCCTGAGGAAATTGCCTTTAATAAGAGGATTATCCTTGAAGCAGAATGGTCCAATATACCTGCTGCTGTTTTTCCTCACAGGCCTCATAACGACTGGCTTGAGTGCAGCATGTGCCATCCTGATATCTTTAATATAAAGAAAAAGACAACAAAACACTTCTCAATGGCCAGAATACTTCAGGGAGAGTTCTGCGGAGTATGTCATCTTACGGTAGCCTTTCCGATGAACGACTGTAAGAGATGCCACCCGGGCATGGGTCACCAGGAGGAAAGATGAATAAATGGATTATAAGAGTTATTTTTTCTGTGACGCTTTCTATTATCCTTTTTTTAAATGCTGCTGTACTACAGCCACAGGACTGGAAAAAGGAATACGAGGATATCTGTTCCAAGACTGCAGATGTAATGGCTCTCAGTGTTGATGAATTGAGGGAGTTGATATCTAGATGTGATAAACTAAAAACTGTTATTGAATCACTTGAGGATGAAAGCACAAGAAAGGTTTATTTAAAAAGACTTCAGATGTGCAGGGATTTATATAAGTTTGCACTCGATGAGAAATTGCCGAAATAAACCTTACTCCTCAATGGTGATTGCCTCAACAGGACAGTTTTCGGCTGCAGCTTCACAGCATCCAGCGTAATCGCAGCCATCAGGATCAATAACCTTTGATTTTCCAGTGGTCTCATCAACAAAAAAAACAGCTGGGCATATCTCCTGACAGGTGCCACAGCCAATACACTTCTCCTCATCTACAATTGGTGTCATCTAAAAGCCTCCTTAAGAGTGAATTTATAATTCTTCTATTATCATCGCAGCAAGCAGAGGGAACATTATCTCGTGATGGCCTGTTATAGCATAATATCTGCCACCAAGGCTCGTGGGTCGTACAAGCACATTCTCTCTGGATCTATAATGCTGGATAAAATCCATATTGGCAGTGGTGATATTCTCTACCCTGTGACCGAGATTTCTTGCAATTGTGAGAGCCTTGAGAAAGACCTCGGGCATTATGACAGCTGAACCGAGATTTATATAAACTCCTCCTTCCAGGTCAGAGACTACTGAAGTAAAGAGTCTGAAATCAAGAAGACTTGCCTTCCCTGTGGCAGCACCATCCATAGAGGGATGCATATGAATTATATCTGTGCCAATAGCAACATGAACTGTTGCAGGAATACCATTCAGATAGGCTGTCCTGAATATACTTAATTCTCTGTAGGGAAATCTCTTCTTTTCAATAAACTCTCCAACTGCCCTTCCAATACCTGTTCCTTTTTTTGCCCCATTTTTTATTGCTCTGTTCAAGAATGCACCTGTCTCCTCTGCCATCCCAAACATACCTGTCTTTATTTCCTCGTGAACATCCTCTGATGTATGACCTGCATAGCTGAGCTCAAAGTCATGAATCACACACGCCCCATTTGTTGCAATAGCTGTAATTATTCCTTTGTTAATAAGGTCATTAATAATAGGAGAAAGTCCCACCTTGATTACATGGGCACCCATTCCCAGAACAACAGGTCTGCCCTCTTTTCTTGACCTTACAATAGTTTCTGCCAGTTCCTTAAGTGCCCTTGCCTGCAAGATATCTGGAAGGCCTCTGACAAATTCCCTAAAGAATGCTCCCTTTTGATAAGGAGTAGCAAGAAATTCCTTCCTAACCTTACTCTTTCTTTTTTTTATAGAGTAAGTCTTTAGTCCCTTAAGATTTACTGGTCTGTAAGACATGCAATATTTTAACATAGAGTTTATCAATTGATATTCAATAGTTATGGAGAAATCATGCAGGAGTGCGTGATCTGGGTTTGAGTAGTGCCGCTACAAGACAGTTTAGTGATTCAAGAAGGCAGGTATAACAGAAGAATTAAACAGAAGCGGAAATTTCTTCTACAATCAATCCATCCTTCATATAGATTATCCTCTCTGCGTAAGAAGCAATATTATTGTCGTGGGTGACAAGAATTATTGTCTTCCCTCTATTATTTAATTCTTTAAGGATAGTCATTATGTCCTTTGCTGTTGAGCTATCAAGCTGTCCTGTTGGCTCATCGGCAAGTAAAAGATCAGGATCATTTATCAATGCTCTTGCAATGGCAACCCTCTGCTGCTGACCACCTGAAAGCTGATTTGGCTTAAACTTTGCTCTGTCAGATAGTCCTACAAGCCTGAGTATCTCCTTTGCATCAAGAGGATTGCCTGAACTCCTGTAAAGCGTTGGTAGAAGGACATTCTCAAGAACTGTTGCATAGGGCAGAAGATAGAAATTCTGAAATACAAATCCGATATGCCTGTTCCTTATATCTGAAAGCTCCTCATCGCTTAGTGATGAGACCTCTTTACCTGCCAGGAAATATCTTCCAGATGACGGTCTGTCAAGACATCCAATAATATTAAGAAGGGTTGTCTTTCCTGAGCCGGAGGCTCCCATTACAGCTATAAACTCTCCCCTGTTTATCTCGAGATTGATGCCTTTGAGAACCTCTACGTTAATCTCTCCCACATGATAGGTCTTTTTTATATCTGTTAAGATGCAGAGGGCTTGCTGGGTCATACTATCTTACCTGCTGCTGTTTTGCCCTTGGTGGCAAAAGAAGTTTTGTGGCAACTCGCTCATTCTCCTTTAAGCCTGATAATATCTCCGTAATCTCCTCATTCCTGAGGCCAATCTTTACAGGGACCTTTTCAACACCCTTCTCCGTGACTTTATAAACAATCTGCCTTCCCTCTTCAAATTTTATTGCAGAATTTGGCACAACTAGGGTGTTCTTCCTCTCGTCAAAGGTGATCCTCACATGGGTTGTCATCTCTGGTCTGAGATACCTGGCATCCTGTCTTGATACCTTTACTATTGCAAGATAATAGACAATGTTGTCCTTCACAACAGGCTGTGGGTATATATTTTCGATTCTGCCATAAAAGTATTTGTCAGGAAGTGTATCAACTGAGAATTCTACATCCTGACCTATCTTCACCCTTCCTATATCTGCCTCATCTACATATATCCACATCTCAAGACTGAGCGGATCAAAGACTGTTATAAGATTTGCAACCTGCAGACCTGCAACAACTGTCTCTCCTTCCTGGATGGTGATATCTGAGACAATGCCATCCATGGGAGAATATATCCTTGTATAGGATAGTCTAGTCTCCAGCTGTTTTATCTGAGCCTTTATCTCTTCTATTGATGCCCTGGTTATGATGAGCTGGGTCTCATATTCATCCTGAAGTCTTTTTAAACTTGCCTCTGCAATCTCAAACTCCTTTTTTGCCCTTTCTACAGATTCCTTTGTTGTGAATTCCCTCTTAAGTAATTCCTGTTCTCTTTCATAATTTAGCTTTGCATACTCATAATTTGCCCTTGCCTCCCTGATCCTTTCAGGATAGGTAAGCTCAATCTGTCTGAGTGTATTTTCCTGACGGTTGAGAGCTGCCATTGACTGGGCTATCTGCTCCTTTATCTCCCTGTCATCAATTATTGCAATGAGCTGTCCCTTCTTTACCCTGTCACCAATCCGAACATAGAGCTTCGTTACTGTGCCTGTTGCCCTGGTGCCAATCTTTACAACAGCTCCAACCTGTGGTTTGATAATACCGGTCTCGACAAGTATGCCTTTTATATCTCCTCTCTTAACAGTTGCTGTCTCGAGGATCTTAAGGTCTTCCTTAAAAAAAAAGGTTCTGTAGATAAAAATAATCGCAATGCTAAATATTAAAATAGAAAGGATAATAATTTTTTTCTTCATAGACTTTACTCCATTATTCCAGCAATTCTTTCGAGATTGATAAGTGCAATCCATATATTGAGCTTTGAAAATACTACCTTTTCCATGGAATCTGCAAGAATGGATTCTGCCTGAATAAGGGAAAGAATATCTCCCTTCCCTACTCTGTATTCGCCCAGTGCCTGCTCGTAATTCTTCTCTGCAAATTTAAGCTGTTCCCTCGAGACATCAAGCCTTTTGAGCTCTGTGAGCAGATCCTCATAGGATTTTGAAAGTCTGAGCTCAACATTTCTTTTAACCTCCTTTATATCCTCCTCCCTTGCACTGATTGACGAGCCTCTTGCCCTCAATCTAAAATACTTTCCAAGTTCAAATATATTAAAGGTTAGCCTCAGGCCCACCATCTTTTCCTCATCAGGGTAAAGTCTTGAGTCTGATGAAGAATTCTTCGTGTATGTTGCATCAAGAAAAAGATGAGGAAGGAACTCACTCCTTACAGCAGCTCGTTCAGAGATACTCAGGTCCCTCTGAAATTCTTTTCTTTTAAGCTCAGGTGAATTAATAGCAAGCTCGATGAGCATATTCTTCTCAGGTATAGTCGCAGGCTCGGCAAGCTCTCCTTCAATCTCATCTGCATTTACTGATATGCCTATTAGAGAACCAAGATCAGAAAGCGCCTTATTAAGTTCACCTTCTGCCTCTATGAGCCTGTATCTTGCCTCCTCAAGCCTGACAGATGCCTGAAGCACATCAGAAAGTCTTGCAATACCAAGGTCATACCTCCCTTTTGCCACCTCATAATCCTTCTCTGCATACTCTAACTGTTTCTTGCGCTGTATCAGGATCTCTCTTCTTGCGAGGGCATTATAAAAACTGAGTTTTACATTATAATGAAGGTTAAGAAGGGACTCTCTAAGGTTTTCCTCAGAAATATTTAAGAGGCTTCTTGATGAAAGCCTCTGACTGTATCTCTTACCACCGTCATAGAGTATATAACTCAGTCTGAGCTCAAGACTTCTCAGCCTGTAGTCCTCTGGTTCAACATAAAATCGCCTCTCAGCAAATGAAAGATCGATACTTGGAAGATAAGGAGAAAGCGTTGCCCTGTATTCAAAGAGGCTCGCCTCTTTCTCGTAAAGTCTTGAACGGTATTCAGGAAGATTCTGCCTTGCGAGTTCAAGTGCCTGCTCAAGGGTAATGGCAATGCCGGTAGAAGAAAAATAGAAAGTTATAAAAAAAGAGCATAATAAAAAAAGTCCCCTATGCATAGTCTATATTTTAGCACAAGGACGGAATTAAGTCATTTTTTAATGCTGGCCTGGAATCAACAGTTATGCGGCATCTTTTAATCCCTTTTTCCCTGATGGACTCTTTACTATTATTTTTTCTTTCAATTACAGGAGGTTCTATCTCCTCCATCACTATTGCCCTTGCTTCTTCTATCTGCGGCATCTCTATTATCTCTATCTTTTACTCTTCTGTAATCCCTTCTTCAGCCTCCTCTATATCCTGGCCAGATGTCTTGAGAGAACTATCCATCCTTCATCAAGCAAGTCATCAAGGGCATGACTATTTATACGCCCACTCTTAAGATAAAACTCATAAGCCAACCTTGATATTTCTTAGTGGAGATCCATTAATATCACCTCTTTGCTTATAATATCATAACTATCTTTCCTTCTAGGAGGAAGCATATGCAATCAATTTAAAGGTAGCATTGATGAGAAACTCGGTGATAAACTGGCATGAACAAGTTAATAGAACTTATAATGGTGTTATTGTTGAGTTTGTTGCTCTCGGGCATGTACCTGTGAAAATAGGCATTGGTTATTTCAAGGCTCGCACAGCAATTGATTACCAAAGGGATGTATTTTTATATTCCTTATTGGTGTTGGCTGGTAATGGTCAGAAGAAAAATAACATTCACAATTTAAATTTTGCTTTTTCTTTTCTCAAGATTTTCTGAAAGATTCCTAACCCTCACCTGCTTGCACTTGAAAACACTTCAAGAATCCGTCATTTTCTTTTTCCAATTGTTATCTCATAATAACCTTCCCTTTTTTCTATATTTACAGAATAACCCATTGCTATAGCTGCCTTAGGGATTGTTTTTGAGAATTCAATCCTGTCTGTAAGAACTACGAGTTCTATCTCACCTTTTTTGAGCCTGTCCCTTTGATTGTTAAGCTCCTTAAGATATGTAAGAAGGCAGGCAGGACATATCTGGCCCCTTATATCAAGGACATGGTTATTCATTAATTACCTCCATTGATAAGAACATTTCTTAAACATCATAGCAAGAAAAAGTCTCTAAAGAAAATAGAATACTCTGATTGAATACAAAAGTGTATTCAGAAATTTTATAGGTTTATCACAAGATTCGTCTGGTTCCTTAATTTAAGGATAGATTCTGAGACAACTGTCTCTTTTCCTGCCGGCAATATACCGTGTGTATATCTCTATACTTTTACAGCCATTTAAGTTAAAATAAAAATCTACTTTAATCCTTTAAATGTCTGGAGGAATTCATGCATTACTTTCACTTTAAGGGTTCAGAACTCTATGCTGAGGAGATTCCGGTAAAAAAACTGGCTGAAAAATTCGGCACACCCCTTTATGTCTACAGCCGTAAGACTATTGAAAGGCATATAAATGCCTACAGGCAGGCATTTAAAGGCCTAAAACACATAATATGCTATGCAGTAAAGGCAAACTCTAACCTCTCGGTGCTTAGGCTCCTTGGAGGGATGGGCTGTGGTGCTGATGTTATCTCAGGTGGTGAGCTCTTCAGGGCATTGCGAGCCGGCATTAAACCAGAGAGGATTGTTTACGCTGGTGTAGGAAAGACAGAGGAAGAGATAAGGTATGCCCTAAATTCAGGCATTCTTATGTTCAATGTAGAAAGCTCAGAGGAGCTCAAAGAAATAAACAGGATTGCAGGCCTTATGAAGAAAAAGGCTCCTGTTGCTCTAAGGGTTAATCCTGATATAGATGCAAAAACCCATCCCTATATATCAACAGGTCTTAAAAAACACAAATTCGGCATACCCATGGAAGAGGCACTGGAAAACTATCTCCTTGCCAGGGAACTTAAAAATATTGATATAAAGGGTATTCATAAGCATATAGGTTCTCAGATTACAGAGGTAAGACCCTTTATTGATGCCCTTAAAAGCATTCTCTCCCTTGCTGGTGAGCTTGAATCACGGGGTATAAAGATAAAATACATTGACATAGGAGGTGGTCTGGGCATTCCTTATAAGGAGGAGGAACCGCCCCATCCATCAGAACTTGCAAAAGAGGTGAAAAAGCTCCTTAAGGAAAAAGACCTGACCATTATAATTGAGCCAGGTCGTTCAATTGTTGGGAATGCGGGAATTCTTGTTACAAAGGTTCTATATAATAAAAGGACTAAGGATAAGAACTTTGTTATTGTTGATGCTGGCATGAACGACCTCATAAGGCCCACACTCTATGGTGCCTATCATGAGATTGTTCCAGTTGAGAGAAAAAGTAGAGAAAAGGTTATCGCAGATATAGTAGGCCCTATATGTGAGTCCGGTGATTTCTTTGCAAGGGACAGAGAGATAGAAGTAACATCGCAGGGAGAATTACTTGCAATAATGAGTGCCGGTGCCTACGGGTTCAGTATGAGCTCTAATTATAATTCAAGACCAAGGGCAGCCGAGGTTATGGTAAATGGAAAAAAGGCAGTCCTTATAAGGAAAAGGGAGACCTACAGGGATCTCATTAGGGGTGAGATATAAGTGAAGATAAATTTCTCAAAGATGCATGGACTTGGTAATGATTTTGTCCTGATCGATGCTAGGGCTTTAAAGGCCATTGACTTGAGAGAATTTGCGGCCTTTCTACTCAACAGACGCTTTGGCATAGGAGCTGACCAGCTCCTTATCCTGGAGGATTCTGTAAAAGCTGACTTCAGGATGAGGATATTTAATCCTGATGGCTCAGAGGTGGAGATGTGTGGAAATGGCATAAGGTGCCTTGCAAGCTATATATGGAAAAAAGGACTTTCGGATAAATCTCCTCTCGAGATAGAGACCCCTGCAGGAATTATTAGACCTGAGAGGATAAATGATCTGGTAAGGGTTGATATGGGGATGCCGAGATTAATTCCTGAGGAAATACCTGTAAATATTGCAGAAAGGAAACCTTTAATAGATTATCCTCTTAAGATAAAGGACAGGATATTTCATATAACCTGTGTATCAATGGGAAACCCCCATGCAGTTATACCTGTTAATGACCTTGATACTCTTGATCTTCATACCTATGGACCATTAATAGAAAACCATCCCCTCTTTCCAAAAAGGATAAATGTAGAATTTGTAAGAAAAGATTCTCCTGATACATTCAGGGTAAGGGTCTGGGAAAGGGGTGCTGGAGAGACCCTTGCCTGCGGTACCGGTGCCTCTGCAGTTGCAGTGGCAATGAGGCTAAAAGGGCTTGGAGGGCTCAAGCAGAATATAATTCTTCCCGGTGGTGAACTTATAATTGAACTTCTTGTAGAAGATGAAGAGATAAAAAGGGTATTCATGACCGGTCCTGCGCAGGAGGTATTCACCGGCGAGATAGAGATTTAGTTATGCCCTTACTAATTAAGTTTTATACCCAAGCAAAGATTGGGAATAAGGAGGTATTGGATGAAAATAGTGCTTGCTTATTCAGGAGGTCTTGATACATCCGTTGCAATCGCCTGGCTCAAGGAGACTTACAAAGCAGAGGTCATAGCCTTCTGTGCAGATTTAGGACAGGAAGAAGACCTTGAGTCCATAAAGTACAAAGCTCTGAAGACAGGAGCATCAAAGGCTTATGTGGAAGACCTCAAAGAAGAATTTGTAAGAGACTATATATTCCCCATGCTCAGGGCATCTGCAGTATATGAGGGAGCCTATCTTCTTGGAACATCCATAGCAAGACCGTTGATTGCGAAAAAACAGATAGATATTGCTTTAATTGAGAAAGCAGATGCCGTTGCCCATGGAGCAACTGGAAAGGGTAATGACCAGGTGAGATTTGAACTCACCTACTATGCCCTGAAACCAGATATAAAGGTAATAGCACCATGGAGGGAGTGGCCCTTCAGGTCAAGGACCGAGCTAATTGAATATGCAAAATCAAAAGGTATAGATGTGCCTGTTACAAAGGAGAAGCCCTACAGCACAGACAGAAATATCTTTCATATAAGCTATGAAGGTGGTATTCTTGAGGATCCCTGGAATGAACCACCTGATGACATGTACACTATGATAACACCTCCTGAAAGGGCACCTGATAGACCGGAATATGTGGAGATAGAGTTTGAAAAGGGCAATCCTGTTGCAATAAATGGAAGGAGATTATCTGCTTTCGAGCTTCTGAGAGAATTGAACATCATTGCTGGAAGAAACGGCATAGGCAGAGTAGATATAGTGGAAAACAGATACGTTGGAATTAAATCAAGAGGAGTTTATGAAACACCTGGAGGCACAGTACTCCATATAGCAAAGAGGGCTGTTGAGCAGATTACCCTTGATAGAGAGATCCTTCATCTAAGAGACTCCCTTATTCCAAGATACTCTGAACTTGTATACTATGGATACTGGTTTTCTCCAGAAAGAGAAGCACTCCAGAAACTCATAGATGAGATAGCACAGGATGTGACAGGTACTGCAAGATTGAAATTGTATAAGGGTAACTGCATTGTGACCGGAAGGAAATCTCCTGTTTCACTTTATTCTCAGGAGTTTGCAACCTTTGAAAAGGACATGGTTTATGATCAGAAGGATGCAGAGGGCTTCATAAAACTAAATGCCCTCAGGCTGAAGATAAGAAGCCTGCGTAGTAGAGGAATCCCTGCTTAATTATTGAGGCCAGGATGCAGAAAACTCATGATAGCTCTGAACTCATCTATCTAATTGCCCTTTCATTGATTAATGACATTGGTCCTATAATTGGCAGAAGATTAATAAGTACCTTCGGAAGTGCAGAAGAGGTCTTCAGGCAGAGCGAAAGCGCTCTTCTGGAGGTTGATGGTATTGGTAGAGAAAGGGCCAGGTCTATTAAAAACTTCAATGACTGGAAGAAGGCTGAAGAGATATTAAGAAGATGCAGGCTCCTCGGCATAGAAGTAATATCTGAAGATAACCATCTTTATCCAGAAAATCTGAAGACCCTTCAGGATGCACCTCTGGTCCTTTATATGAATGGAAAGGTTATATCACGAGATAGATATGCCATAGCTATAGTTGGTTCAAGAAGATGCAGTGAATATGGAAGAAGGGTTGCCGAAAAGCTCTCCAGAGAGCTTTCTGAAATAGGTATGACCATCATCAGCGGGCTCGCACGGGGAATAGATACCATAGCCCATACAGTTGCTCTCAGAGCTGGTGGAAGGACTGCAGGCGTCTTTGCATCAGGTCTTGACAGGATTTATCCTCCTGAAAATAAGGATCTCATAAAGAAGATTATCAATAATGGCTTTGTAATAAGTGAATTTCCTCCTGGCACAAGACCTGATAAAGAGAATTTTCCCAGAAGAAACAGGCTCATAAGTGGTCTCAGCATGGGCACAGTAGTAGTTGAGGCAGAGAATGAAAGCGGTGCTCTAATAACAGCAAACTATGCCCTTGAACAGGGAAGGGAGGTCTTTGCTGTGCCTGGTAGCATATTCTCAAAAACCTCAGAGGGTACAAATAATCTCATAAAAAATGGAGCAAAACCAGTAAGTTGTATAGAGGATATAATAGAGGAATTTGGATCTAAACTCAGAGGTTTACAAATCAAGCGAGGAAACAACTGCAGGGGAACCTTCTCAGCAAAGCATGGAGAACTTGAATTTTCCGACAGAGAAAAGGCTATAATAAAAATGCTGGAGGCAGAGCCTCTCCATATTGACCATATTGTTAGAAAGAGTGGCTGGTCTGTTTCAGAGGTATCATCATTACTTCTTGAACTAGAGCTTAAAGGAGCGGTAAAACAGTTGCAGGGAAAAAGATTTTATATTAATACTTAAAGTTTTCATGAATGCACCCAGAAAAACATAAGGAGGAAATAAATAACAATGCCAAAGGACTATGACAGCATTGAGGCAGAACTTGAGCTACTGACCGATGAGCTTCTAAGGCTACAGGATGAAAAGCTTATAGATGAAGAGGAGATAGATGTTATAAAAGCCCTTGTTGCATCCATTGCAATGAAGAGGCTTGATATTGACGGTGAGATAATCCTTTCCCAGCTCTTTAAAGGCGGAAAACCCATTACCTGGCACTGAATGGAATTAAGAGGTGAAAGGCTATGAAATCCCTTGTTGTAGTTGAATCTCCTGCCAAGGCAAAGACAATTAACAAGATACTGGGCAAGGATTACGAGGTCTTTGCATCTATTGGTCACATAAAAGACCTGCCTGAAAATGAGCTTGGTGTAGATGTTGAGAACAACTTTACACCCAAGTACATAATCATTCCGGGAAAGGAAAAGATAGTAAAAGAACTAAAGAAAAATGCAAAAAATAAAAAGGCCATATTCCTAGCAACTGACCCCGATAGAGAGGGTGAAGCTATTGCCTGGCACATTGCTGAAGAGGTCAAAGATGGAATACCTGTCTACAGAGTTACATTCAATGAGATCACTGAAAAGGCTGTGAAAGAGGCATTCAAAAATCCCGGCTCTCTTGATATAAATAAAGTGGAAGCCCAGCAGGCAAGAAGGATTCTTGACAGACTCGTTGGTTACAGTCTGAGCCCTCTTTTATGGAAAAAGGTCAAAAGGGGATTGAGTGCAGGAAGGGTCCAGTCCGTAGCTTTAAGACTTGTTGTTGAAAGAGAGAGGGAGATTGAGGCCTTTAAGCCTGAGGAATACTGGACAATTGAAGGGATATTTGATACTGGTGATAGTGAAAATCCTGTTTCAATTACTGCAAAACTTTACAGATATAAAGACAGGCTGGTCATTGAAAGGGCAAAGGATGGCAAAACAAACTTTCTTTTAAAAGATAAGGCTACAGCAGATGCTCTTATTGAAGAGCTTAGAGCGAAAAACTATATCCTTGCAGAACAGGAACGAAAAAAAAGAAAAAGAAACCCACCTCCGCCCTTCATTACAAGCACACTTCAGCAGGAAGCAGCAAAACGTCTTGGTTTCACTGCGAAGAAGACCATGCTGATTGCCCAGCAACTCTATGAGGGAATAGAAATACCTGATGAAGGTTCAATCGGTCTTATAACCTATATGAGAACAGATTCTGTAAGGGTATCACCAGAGGCACAGCAATGGGCCAGAAAGTATATTGAAGAGAATTTCGGAAAGGACTATCTACCTCCAGAACCACCCCATTATAAAAGCAAGAAAGGAGCACAGGAGGCCCATGAAGCAATAAGACCGACCTATGTAGAAAAAACACCTGAAAAGGTAAAAAAATTCCTGAGCAAGGATCACTACGCCCTTTACAAGCTTATATGGGATAGATTCATTGCAAGTCAGATGGCTCCTGCTCAGCTTGAAAGTACCACCTACATCATAAGGGATATAGATGATTCAGCTGAATTCAGGACAACAGGAACGGTTATAAAATTCCCTGGATTTTTAAGAGCCGGGAGTGAAGAACAGATAACAAATGATGATTCAGAGGAAGATCTTCAATTGCCCGATATACCCGAGGGCAAAGGCCTTAATCTTTCTGAACTCAAGGGCTCCCAGCACTTCACTCAGCCTCCACCCCGTTATACAGAAGCAACTCTTGTAAAGACCCTTGAGGAAAGGGGTATAGGAAGACCGAGCACCTATGCGACAATCCTTTCAACAATACAGGAAAGAAAATATGTTACAAAGGTTGATGGAAGGTTTATCCCATCTGAACTCGGTATCCTTGTAAATGACTTGCTTGTTGAGAGATTTCCTGAACTAATAGATGTTGGATTCACTGCAAAAATGGAAGAGGAACTTGACGAGATTGAAGAGGGCAGGCTCAAATGGTTGAAAGTGGTGAAGGATTTCTACGGACCGTTCAAAAAAGACCTTGATGAGGCATTGAAGAATCTTCAGAAGATAAAACCCCAGGATATTCCAACAGATATACTTTGTGAAAAATGCGGTCTTCCGATGGTTATAAGGTGGGGAAGACATGGCAGATTCATAGCCTGCACAGGATACCCAAAATGCAAGAACACAAGAGCTTTAGAGGAAAACAGAGTTCAAGAAAAGGGGGAGGCTGCAGGGACAGGAGAGATGTGTGATAAGTGTGGTTCTCCAATGATTATTAAAAGAAGTAGGTACGGTAAATTCCTTGCCTGCTCAAGATACCCTGAATGTAAAAATACAAAACCTATCTCCTCTGGCATAAAATGTCCCCTTGATGACGGAGAACTCATTGAAAGAAGGACAAAGAAGGGAAGGACATTCTGGAGCTGCAGTCATTATCCAGAATGTAAATTTGCGACCTGGCATAGACCTGTAAGCGAACCCTGTCCTGACTGTGGAGCATCCTTTCTTGTAATAAAAAACCAGAACAGTAAAAAAATACTCCAGTGCATTAATGAAAATTGTAAATTTCAGAAGGATATTACATCAGAAGAAAAACAGAAACTTAAGGAAAGTCCTGCTGGAAAGCAGTAGTCACTGTCACGGTCACAGGAAAAACGTATTATCCTTAAGTAACCTCTTTAGAGTTCACCTTTTATACCCCTAACCCATTGGGATTACTTCATGTTAAAATAAAGGATGAAGAAAGTAAAATATATTATCTTTTTCCTGCTACTTACATTATTGGGTGTATTTCTCTACTTTTACCTTCCGGAAAGGGATAGCGCCTTCAGGCCTGGGACACCACTTGTTTCAGAAAAAATACTTGAGACAGAACTGGCTTTTGCAGAGGTTGTAAGGTCTGTCTCGCCATCTGTAGTGAATATCTCTGTAACAAGAACTGTCTCCGGAGAGGAAGATTTTTTTGATTTATTTTTTCCGCAGGGAAACGGAGAAGCCCCTTCAAGGTGGTCTGAGCAGAGCTTTGGCTCAGGCGTAACTGTATCTCAGGATGGATACATAATAACAAACAATCACGTAATTGAGGATGCTGAAGATATAAGGGTTACACTTCCGGACAAAAGGAGTTTTCAGGGAAAACTCATAGGTGCAGACCCTAAAACAGACCTTGCCATAATAAAGATTGAGGCAAAAGGTCTTCCAGTGGCACCATGGGGAGATTCTGATGAACTGAGGGTTGGTGAATTTGTTCTGAGTATTGGTAATCCCTTTGGATTGAGCAATACGGTTACTCTTGGTATAGTAAGTGCAAAAGGAAGGGCGAATGTTGGAATAGCCGATTATGAGGATTTCATCCAGACAGATGCTGCAATTAACCCTGGAAATTCTGGTGGTCCACTCGTAAATATTAAGGGTGAGATAGTGGGAATAAATACAGCCATATTCTCAAGAAGCGGAGGTTATCAGGGAATAGGTTTCGCGGTTCCGAGCAATATGGCAAAGGCTGTCTTTGACCAGTTAATAAAAGAGGGAAAGATAAAAAGAGGATGGCTTGGGGTAAACATTCAGGATATCACACCAGAGCTGGCTCAAAAATTTAATTTTGATAGACTTGAGGGTGTTCTGATAAACGGAATTGTAAAAGATAGTCCTGCTGAAAGGGCTGGCCTCAGAAAAGGAGATATTATTACTGAATTTAACGGTAAAAAGGTCAGTGATGTGGGATCCTTCAGAAACATGGTTGCCGGAACATCCCCGGGCAAAAAGGTTAAGTTGAAATTTTTCAGGGATGCTTCTTACCGGGATGCAGAGCTAATAATTGAAGAACAGGTAATGCCCTCTCAGGAAAACAGAAGTTTCAGGGGCAGGATTCCTGAAAAAAGAGATGCCTTTTCAGGAATGGATGTCTTTGAACTTTCAAGAGATATTGCAGCACAGCTCGGCCTCAGTCCTGATTCAAAGGGGATAGTAATTGCAAGAATTGAACCAGGTTCACCTGCTGACATGGCAGGACTGAGAAGAGGCGATGTTATAGAAGAGATAGAACAGAAACAGGTAAAATCCCTCGGGGAGTTTAAACAGATACTCTCCAGGCTTAAGACCCAGGAAATATTGCTTTACGTAAATAGAGGCGGTAAGAAATTTTATGCCGTTCTTAAATAAGACCCAAGAGAAAGGAGGTGAAAGAGATGATTTTAAGACTGCTCATTGTAATCGGAGCCACTTTAGCAGGCTATATAGCTGGTCTTGGCCAGGGAAATAAAATTTATGCACTTATAGGTCTTGGTATTGGAGTATTAATTATTTTGATAGAGACACTCTCAAGAAAACTTCTACTCGGAAGATTCTTCGGTGCCCTGATAGGCCTTGCTGCAGGTACATTCTTTGGCTTTCTTTTAAGTTATCCTTTTAAGGACATTGTACCTGAAGATTACGGATTTATTAAGGCTATCTCGCTTCTCTTTTTTGGCTATCTCGGCCTTTTAATAGGTGCTATCAGGGGAAAGGCTCTTAAATTCCAGAGCATAATAAAACTCCTTCAGGGACAGACAGCGGGTGAAAACCTCAAGATACTTGATACCTCTGTTATTATTGATGGAAGGATAGCTGACATATGCGATGCAGGATTTATTGAGGGTGTCTTCATAGTACCCCAGTTTATCCTCAGAGAGCTGCAGCACATTGCCGATTCCCATGATCCATTAAGAAGGGCACGTGGAAGGAGAGGACTTGATATACTTCACAGGATGCAGAAAAACTCAAATGTAGAGGTCAGGATAGTTGAGGAAGATTTTCCTAACATTAAGGAAGTTGATTCAAAATTAATAGCCCTTGCAAAGGCATTGAATGCAAAGGTAATAACAAATGACTTTAATCTCAACAAGGTTGCCGAGGTCCAGGGCGTACCTGTACTGAATATAAATGAACTTGCCAATGCCCTGAGACCTGTGGTGCTTCCGGGTGAAAGCATGAAGGTATTCATAATGAAGGAAGGAAAGGAATACAATCAGGGAGTTGCCTATCTCGAGGACGGAACAATGGTTGTTGTTGAAAATGGCAGAAGATTTATTGGCAAAAATATTGATGTAATTGTCACGAGCGTGCTCCAGACAACAGCAGGAAGAATGATATTCACAAGGGTGGCTGAAGAGCATGAACGGGAAGAGGCAAGGGTAAGATGAAGACATTTGCAATTGTTCCTGCTGCCGGTTCAGGCAGGAGGTACGGAAATGTCTCAAAGGCCTTCCTTCTTCTTGGAGGAAGGCCTGTTATTTCATGGGTGTTTGATACCCTTGAAGAAATAGATGAGATCTCAGAGATAATTCCGGTATTCAGGGATTCAGATATGGAAAGGGCATTAAAATTGATAGAAGAGAGGGGATATAAAAAGATTAAGAAAGTAGCACCCGGTGGAAGAGAAAGACAGGATTCTGTATATCATGCCCTGAATCTTATAACAGACGCAGAGGCAGTTGTAATACATGATGCTGCAAGACCAGTAGCAAAGGCAGAACTCTTTAAAAATACTCTGAAAGAACTCAAGGACTGCGATGGAGTTATTACTGCTATCCCTCTCATAGATACTGTAAAAGAGGTAGAGAAAGATTTTGTTGTAAGAACCCTTGACAGAAATCGTTTAAGATTGGTCCAGAC